>JAADYY010000337.1 GCA_010092805.1 Chloroflexota bacterium
ACGACATTTTCCGGCGGTGAGCAGCAGAAAGTCAACCTCGCACGCGCCCTGATCCACCCGTATCGGCTGCTGCTGCTCGACGAACCGACGGCCTCGTTAGATGTGGAGGCGCGGGCGTCGCTGGCGGCACGGCTCGCTGAACTCAAGGCGCAGGGTGTCGCTATGATCGGCGTCTTTCATCAAACCGCTGAAGTCCAATCCTTGATCGATGATGAAGTCCGGCTGCGTTTGCCTGATGCCGCGCCGGTGGAGGATTCCTATGTGGCTGAGTGATCTGCGGGTGGTGCTGCCCGATGAAGTGTTGGAGCGCGGCTCGCTGCGTATCGAGAACGGACAGATCGCAGAAATCATCGACGGCCCCGCGCCCGACCCGACGGTAAGCGCACCCGGTTTGATTGCGATCCCTGGCCTGGTCGATTTGCATGGGGACATGCTGGAGCGCGATATTCAACCGCGCCCCGGTGCACTGTTCCCGGTGGCGCTGGCGCTGTTCGAACTCGACAAGCGGCTGGCGGGGGCAGGCGTGACGACGGCTTACGCGGCGGTCTCGTTCGCGTGGAAGCAGGACGATCTGCGCTCGATGGAAAAAGCCGCCGAGATCATCGACACGATCCATCATCAACGGGATAATCTGTTGGTGGACTTCTTCGTCCACGCGCGCTTCGAGATCAACAACCCGGAAACCGGCCCGGTGCTGGCTGAACTGCTGGACAAAGGGCGCGTGCATCTCGTCTCCGTCATGGATCATACGCCGGGGCAAGGGCAGTACAGCAACATCGACAAGTACGTCAATTTCATGGCGAAGTGGTTGGGCGTAGACCCGAATTTCATCGAGGAGAACGCGCTCGTCCGCATGAAAGACGCGATCAAAACCGCCGCCGATACACCGCGTAATTGGGATGGGGTGCGCGGCGTCATCGAAGTTGCGGAGGCACGCGAGATCCCGGTGGCTTCCCATGATGACGACACCATCGAGAAGATCGACCGGGTGGCCGATCTCGGTGTGACCATCAGCGAGTTCCCGGTGACGCTGATCGCGGCGGAGGAAGCGCGCCGCCGTGGGATGCACGTGATCATGGGTGCGCCGAATGCTTATCGCGGCGAGTCGAACACCGGCAATCTGAGCGCGCTAGAGGCGATCAAGGCAGGGTTGGTCGATATTCTGGCGACCGATTATTTCCCGGCGGCACCGCTGCACTCAGCATTCAAACTCGTGCGGGATGGCGTGCTGCCCCTACACGAGAGCGTGAAGCTGGTGAGCAAAAATCCAGCCGAAGCGATGGATCTGCGGGATCGCGGTGTTATCGAAGTGGGGCGGCGGGCGGACATCGTCCTCGTTCAAGAAGATGTGCATCCGCGCGTGCGCGCGACTCTACGCAGCGGCGTGCCTGTGTACTGGGATAACTATATGGCGCAGCTTGCGCCTACGATCTAATCGGCGGAGCGGATGATGCTGCATTACATTGACTTGTTTCCGAAAGACTCGGCGCGTTTGGAGGCCCACCGCAGCAAAACCCTGGGTATAGAGCCGTACATCCACCCGACGGCGATTGTGTTCGATAGTCACATCGGTTCGTGGACGGAAGTGCAGGCCAACACCAGCATCATCGAGTCGACCTTTGATGATTACAGCTACACCGCTGGCGATGTGAGCATGATCTACAGTACGGTGGGGAAGTTTTGCTCGATTGCGTCGCATGTACGCATCAACCCTGGCAACCACCCCATGCACCGCGTCACGCAGCATCACATGACCTACCGTCGCAAGCAGTATGGCTTCGGCGACGGCGACGACTCAGAAATTTTCGATTGGCGGCGCTCGCATAACTGCGTCATTGGGCATGATGTGTGGATTGGGCATGGCGCGACGATCATGCCGGGAGTCAATGTCGGCATCGGCGCGGTGATCGGTGCGGGAGCGGTGGTTACCAAAGACGTTGGTTCGTATGAGATCGCGGTCGGTGTGCCGGCGCGGGTCATCCGCAAACGGTTCGCCGCTGATGTCTGCGAAAAGCTGCTGACGATTGCGTGGTGGGAATGGGATCACGACACGATCAAAGCCCGGTTCGATGATTTGCTGGACACCGAAACATTCGTTGAAAAATACACATGAGTTATCGGCGAAACCGGGCTATGCTAAATCAAACGCCGAGCGAGCATTCACCTGAACAGCAATCTTGATGAACCAACAACTCGTCACCATCATCACGCCAACCTACAACCGTGCGCATTATCTGCCGGAGACCATCGAGAGCGTACTGAGTCAGAATTATCTGAATATTCAGTATATCGTGCTCGATGATGGCTCCACCGACGATACACCGCACATCCTGGCCCGCTACAAAGATCGGCTGCGGTGGGAACGTCACCCCAATATGGGCGAAGCGCGGACGGTCAACAAAGGACTCCGGCTGGCGGAGGGCGCGTACGTCTGCGTCGTCAATTCGGATGATCCGATCCTGCCCGGTTTGGTCAAAACGGCGGTCGCGTTCATGGAAGCGCAGCCCGATGTCCTTGTCGCTTACCCGGATTGGCAGCGGATCGACGCCGCATCGAAGCCGACGGGCGAGGTGTTCCGCCGCGAGTACACCTACGCGCAAATGCTGCGCGAGGGGGTTTGCCTGGTGGGGCCGGGGGCGTTCATCCGGCGCGCAGCGCTGACGCTCGAACCCTGGCGCGATCCGCAGTATCGCTACGTCAGCGATTTGGATTATTGGCTGAGATTAGGGCTGCATGGCCGCTTCGCGCGCATCCCGCGTGTGCTGGCAACCCACCGCGAGCACAACGAGTCGGCGACAGTCGCTGAGCGGGGTGAGGCGATGGCCGCCGAGCATGTCCAGATGATCGAGCGGTTGTACAGCCGCGCTGATCTGCCGGCGTATGTGCAGATGGCCCGTGCGGAGAGTTTGGCGAATATGTATTACATGGCGGCAGCCTACTGCCTACCCGAAAATTACCCAGCCTCGCGGCGCTACTTCCAACGCTCATTCGAGTTAGCCCCACTGCATTACTTGGAGCATCCCAAGCGGCTGCTGTATTTGCTGTCGGTGCATGGGGTGCCCGCCGTGATCCATCGCGTGCTGTATCAGCGTTGGCAAGCGCTAAAAATGCGCGCCGCCTGATTCTTGCGCGGGATCTACAGCGTTCGCTGGTGCGGCACGTGACGATACCCCAGCACGATCTTCACCACCGTCTGGCTGACATCATCCACAACATATTCTTTTGGCGGCTCCCAATGCGGCGGCTGCGAGAGCACCGTGCGCACACTCTCCACGATGTTGACTGCGCCGCTGAGCATATTGCTGCCCACTTCGATGGTTTCGGGGCGTTCGGTCACATCACGGATCGTCACGTTGGGCACACGGAAGATGCAGCATTCCTCCTGCACCGTGCCGCTGTCGCTCATGACGCAGCGCGCCTGTTTTTCCAGATGCACAAAGTCGAAGAAGCCGAGCGGCTCAAACGTGCGGACTCCCCCACCCTCAAGGGTGCGTTTGTGTTTTTCAAGCTGTGATCGAGTGCGCGGGTGCAGGCTGGCGACCACCGGCACGCCATGCTCCTCATATATTTGCTGGAAGCCGTTGATGAACTGATCGAGGCGCTCCGGCAGATCGACATTTTCGGCGCGGTGGAGCGTCACCAGGAAATACCCGCCCGCCTCAAGCCCCATCTCGCTGAGGACTGTGCTGCCGTCGATCTGTTCTGAGTAGTGATCGAGCACCTCTTTGATCGGGTTGCCCGTCACATAGATGCATTCACCCGCTATTCCCTCACGGATCAGGTTGGCGCGGCTGCGTTCAGTATAGGGCATCAGCACATCGCTGCTGTGATCGACGATGCGGCGGTTGACCTCCTCTGGCACCCGGTCATCATAGCAGCGGTTGCCCGCCTCCATGTGATAGACCGGAATTCCCATCCGCTTGGCGATGATCGCCGAAAGCGCGCTGTTGGTATCGCCGAGGATCAGCACCCGATCTGGGCGTTCCTCGCGCATGACTTGCTCACACGCGATGAGGATGTTGCCGACGATCTCGGCGAAGTTGCCCCCGCGCACCCCAAGATAATGATCGGGGGCGCGCACACCCATCTGCTGGAAGAAGATGTCGCTCAGGCGGGCGTCGAAGTTCTGGCCCGTGTGTACCAAAACATGATCGCAGAGCGTGTCGAGCTTGGCGATGATCAGGCTCAGGCGGATGATCTCCGGGCGGGTGCCGAGGATGGTCATCACCTTCATCGAAGCAGTTCCGTTTCCAGCGAATGACCATTCTGGCTGTGTTCGACCATCAACCGCCGCGCCTCAAGGAGCTGGCGCAGCGCAGCAATCGGCATCAGGCTGTCTGCCGAGCTGAACTCTTGAGTCAAAGTCGGTTCCATCGCGTTGAGCGTTTGCAGTTCCGGCAGAATTGGCTGAATGGCGTAGTAAGCGTCGCGCTCAACCGTCCGCGATATTTCTTCTTCCGACACCATGATCTCATGCGTTTTCTCGCCGGGGCGGATGCCGACGATCTTCGTTTCGATGTCTCGCCCATTGATCAGCACTTCGGCGATGTCCACGACGCGGGCGGCGGGCGCACGCGGGATGAAGGTTTCGCCGGGCTGCGCGTGTTGGAGCGCTGCGAACACCGTATCGACCGCTTCGTTCAAGCTGAGCAGGAAGCGCGTCATCTCTGGCGTAGTGATCGTCACAGGGCCGCCGCTGCGAATCTGGTCGTGGAACAGCGGAATCACGGAGCCACGCGAGGCCAGCACATTGCCATAACGCACGCAGACGTAGCGCGTCCGCGCCGAGTCAATATTCGCGCTGATGAACACCCGCTCTTGCAGCGCTTTGGTCATGCCCATCACATTGACGGGTTTGCAGGCTTTGTCCGTCGAGATGCCGATGACCGTCTCAACATTCAGGTCATGCTCGCGGATGGCACGGACGATGTTCTCCGCCCCCATGATATTGGTGCGCACCGCCTCGAACGGAAAGTATTCGCAGGTGGGCACTTGCTTGAGCGCCGCCGCATTGAACACGACATCCGCGCCGCGCAGCGCCACCGACACACTGTGAAAATCGCGCACATCCCCAATGCGGAAGCTCAGCAGCTCCTGGAAATTACGGTAGATCACCTCGTCAGTGGCGGCCTGCCGCTGGAGATACTCCAGACGCATATAATGCTGCTTGGCTTCGTCGCGTGAGAAGACGGTGATTTGCGCCGGGCGGCCCAGTTCGGCGCTCAAAAGTCGGCGCACGAGCACTTTCCCCAGCGACCCGGTGCCGCCAGTGATGAGAATACGTTTACCTTCAAGCGGTTGCATAATCAGACTTCTTCCACAATTCGTAAGGCACAGACTTATCCGGCATCTGCGCGACCATCTCCGGCCAGTTCGGGGCAACGAACCCGGTCGCGGCACGGAAACGTTCCCCGTTCAGGCTGCGGTCGATGATGACGCGCTCATCCGGGATAATTTCGATAGTGTGTTCAAATGCATCACGGAACAGCACCAACAGATCATACTTGTTGATCGGCTCAGCAGCCACATGATACAGCCCGGTGAGTTCCGGGTTGGGGATGATGTAATCGCGGATCATCTGCGCCACGATCATGGTCGGCAGGCCGCTGAAGATCGCACGCTGGAAGCCCTTTACCGATCCTCGCTGCGCGAGGAACCATTCCAGCAGACTGTAACGGGTGGTGAGTTCGCGCCCAATCAGCGAGGTGCGGAGCGTCAGGCAGTGCGGCTGATCAACGATTTCGCCGAGGGCTTTGGTTTTGCCGTACACGTCGCGTGCATCCGTCGGCTCCTCTTCGGTGTATTGGCCCTTTTGCCCCGAAAACACACAGTCGGTGCTGATGTGGATCATCCGCGCGGCGCACGCACGGCACAGCAGCGCCACTTGGTGCGGAAAGCGCGCATTCAAGTCAATCGCGGCGAGCGCGTCGCCCGCGTTTTCACGCTGCTTGATCAAGCCGATGCAGTTGATCACAAGGTCAGGGCGTGCGGCTGCGAAGGCTTCGATCAGGCTTTCGTAATGGGTCGCCTCAACGCCGCCGAGGATACGTTGGCGGTCGATGCCGGGCAGGTCGGGGAAAGTGCTGGCGCTGCCGCGCACTGTGGCCCAGGTTTCGAAGGCATCGCTGAATTGCATCATCAACTGATGCCCCAGCATCCCGGTGCCTCCGAGAATCAAGATCTTCATGGTTCGTTTCCTTGCGGTCAGCGGACGCGCATCCAGAAACTTGATGGCTCCGACGATGGATAAACCTCGCGCATCAAGTCGTACTCTGGCAAAAACGCGGCACGGATGCGCTCTGGATACTTGGTCATCAAATAATTGCCGGGCCAGATGATCTCAAAACGCGGATTAAATGTCAAGAACGCCTGCAGCAAATACTGCTCATTCCAGTACACGCGCCGGTCGAAATACTCGCGTGGATAGGGCTTGGGCAGCGAAATATCGTGAATGTGGACGAGCACGCCCGACGCTAAGCGCGGCAGAATCTCGCAGTATTCGTACCACACATCGCCGCCGCTGCGCAGCACATGCGAAGAGTCGATGAACAGAATGTCGCCTGCTCCCAGCGATGCGAAAAATTCCAGATCAACCTCTTGCACCTTGTCATCGATCAGTTGGTGCAAACGCGGGCCAAGCGCTGTCAGCAGCGCTGATGGGTAGGGTTCGATGCAGATCAAGCTGCCGTCTTGTTCGCTGTTCTCCTGTGCATTTTTCCGCAGAGCATCGGCTGCCAATAGCGTGGAAAATCCTGAGCCAATTTCGACAACACGCTTCGGTTTGTAATGCCGCACCAGCGAATAGTAGACATTGCCGTCAATCGCCATAAACGCGCTATTGATCAAATAGAATTGATCCGGCGCAAAGTCGTCTTGATGATGGATTGGGTAGGCGTTGAACTCAGCCTTGTATGGATTCAGCACATCATTGAGCAACCCAAATGTTGCTTCTTCGTTGATGTCGAGACCCACCAGCCCGCTCTGATGGGGAATGTAAGCAAGGTCATCCTCTTCCGGGATCGGCAGGTAGAAGTGCCGGCGTAGTAGGTGAAACCCATTCTGGTGGAAGACCGGATAAGCTTCATTGTTCAACAAATTGCGGTTGATCCAAGCGGCAATCGGTGCGAGATCGTCTGGGCTGGCGGGTTGTGAGCCGTGCTGGTCGAGCGTGGCAACCACTTCTCGCCAGGCCAGGTCACGGGCGAGCAACGGGGCCATCGCTTCAAAGTCACTGGGCTGGAACGCGATCCCGTGTTGGCTGAAGGCCGTGTAGATCTGCTGCCAAGTCAACCCTGGCGCGAGCGCCACCGCGACAGCCTCCAAATCATCCGGGTCGAACTGCATGTTGTGCTGCTTCAGCGCGCTGTAAATCTGCCCCCAGCTTAGATCGCGCGCCAACCACTCAGCGACCGCCGCAAGGTCGGA
>JAADYY010000338.1 GCA_010092805.1 Chloroflexota bacterium
ATGAAAGCGGATGTTGATCGGCTGATGGCGGCGCGCGGGCTGGAGGCGCTGGTCGTGGTGTGTGGCAAGGAATACAGCCCGGAGCGTGATTATCTGGCCGGGCGCGTGCACATCACGGGCGGGCTGCTGCTCAAGCGCCGCGACGCCGAACCGATGCTCGTCGTTGGCCCCATGGAAATTGAAGAGGCGGCCAAGAGCGGCCTGCCCACCTACACCTATTATGACCTGGGCTTTGCCGATCTGCTGAAGGCGGCCCAGAATGACCCAGAGCAGGCGCAGATGGGGTTGTGGCGCAACAGCCTCGAAAAGATTGGCGTGACGGCGGGGAAGATCGGCATTTACGGCGTCGGCGCGCTGCACGAGATTCTCGCGCAGACTCAGGCATTGGCCGCGCATCTGCCGCAGTATGAATTCGTTGGCGAGCGCGGCAAGACGCTGTTCGACGAGGCTTACATCACCAAAGACGCCGACGAGATCGCCCGGCTACAAGCGGTCGCGGAGCGGACCAACGCCGTCTGGCAGGCGACGTGGGATTTCGTCAGCGGCCACCGCGCGGATGGCGACATCGTTGTCGCTGCCGACGGCACACCGCTGACGATTGGCGCGGTGAAGCGCTTTGTGCGCCGCGCGCTGCTCGATCACGAATTGGAAGATACCCAGATGATCTTTGCGCAGGGCCGTGATGCCGGGTTCCCGCACAGCCGGGGCGAAGCCGACGCGCCGCTGAAGCTCGGCGAGGCGATTGTGTTCGATCTGTTCCCGCGCGAACTCGGCGGCGGCTACTTCCACGACAGCACGCGAACCTGGTGCCTCGGTTACGCGCCGCCGGAGGTGCAGACCGCGTATGATCAGGTGATGGAAGCGTTCGACCGCGCCGTCGAGATGTGCCGTGTGGGCACAGCTGCAAGCGCGCTGCAAATTGCCGTGCTGGACTACTTTGAAGCCTTGGGCCACCCCACGCAGCGCAGCGAACCGGGCACGATGGCCGGCTATGTCCACAGCCTGGGGCACGGCGTGGGGCTGCACATTCATGAGCAGCCGGGTTTGCGCCACACCTCAACCGATACACTGCAAATCGGCAACGTGATCAGCATTGAGCCGGGGTTGTATTACCCTGAGCAGGGCTACGGCGTCCGCGTGGAGGATTTGTTTTATGTGGCCGATGCTGGCACGCTGACACCGCTCACCAATTTCCGCAAGGATCTGGTGCTGCCGCTGGCAAACACTGAACGCTACGGGTGAAGGGTTTAAAAAATTCAGACTTCATCAATGAAGCCTGGACTTGACCCGCATTATCATTTAAGGGTAATCACTAAGCGACTGCACTTAGGACTCGTTCGAATGCCTAACACCGATCCAGCCATTCTGCAAAAACCCACGCGCCTTGCCCTGCTGCGCGATCTTGATGTGCTCGATACGCCTGCCGAAGCAGCCTTCGACCGGCTCACCCGAATGGTGAGGCAAATTCTGGGCGTGCCAGTCTCGCTGGTCTCGCTGGTCGATGCTGATCGTCAGTTTTTTAAGAGCCAGTGCGGTCTGCCCGAACCCTGGGCCACCGAGCGCCAGACGCTGCTCTCCCACTCGTTTTGCCAGCACACCGTCGCCAATGGGGCTGCGGGTGCTGGGCCGCTGCTCATTGAGGATGCCCGCCTGCACCCGCTCGTCCACGATAATCTGGCGATCCGCGATCTGAAGGTCATCGCCTACGCTGGCATCCCGCTGACGACCTCCAGCGGCCAGACGCTCGGATCGCTGTGCGCCATTGACCACCAGCCGCGCCAATGGGCGGACGCCGAGATTGCACTGCTCTCCGATCTGGGCCAGTCGGTGATCACAGAGCTGGAACTGCGCGGCGAACTCAACAAGCGGCGGCGCGCCGAATCCGCGCTGCGTGAGCACGTGGAACAGTTGACGCTGATGCGGCGGCTGGAAGGCGAACTGAGCGCCACGCTGGATGTCGACGCGGTGCTGGCGACGACAATGGACATCGCGCTGCGCATCAGCGGCGCGGAGTATGGCTTTGTGGGGCTGCTGGAACAGGACGAATTGACGTTGGCGCAGCGCGTGGGGCCGAGCCACTGCGATCACCTCCCTGCGCTGAATGATGGCTTGATCGGGCGGGCGCTGCGGCGTCGCCAACCGGAACTGATGCGCAACCTCAAGATCCACAACGACTGCCTCAGCCCGCCGCCCGGTGTCACCGCGCAGATCGTCATTCCGCTGATCAACCGGGGCGCGCTGGTGGGGGTGCTGAACCTGGAAACGGGCCAACCGGAGCGTTTCACGGAGGCCGCCTTCGATTTTCTCAAGCTGATCGCCGGGCGCATCGCCGCTGCCCTCGACAACGCCCGCCTCTACCGCCTGACGCAGCATCAGGTGGATGAGCTGCAAGGGTTGTATCAGCGGGTGCGTGAGCTAGAGCAGCTCAAAACGGATATGGTGCAGGTTGCGTCCCACGATCTCAAGAATCCGCTGGCGGTGGTGCGCGGGATGTCTGAACTGCTGATACACTACCCGGATAACCTCTCCGCCGACCAGCTCGAACAGATCCAGGCCATCCACGATTCCAGCCTGCAAATGCAAGCGATCATTACTGAGATTTTGTCGCTGGAACGCATCGAAGCCATGCACGAGAATTCCCAATCGACCTGCTTCGATCTGCGCGATGTGGTGGCGGAGGTTTACAAAGCCTACGAACCGGAAGCGCGGCGGCGTCGCCTCACCTACCGGCTGATGCTCCCGGAGATTCCGGCACTCATGGAAGGCGACCCCGCCCAACTGCGCGAAGCGCTCGGCAACTTGATCGGGAACGCGCTGAAGTACACGCCAGACGCCGGGATGGTGTTCAGTCGGCTGCGCATCCACGAGGGGCGGCTGCGTTTTGAGGTGGAGGACACCGGCCCCGGCATCCCGGCTGATCAACAGGGGCGGTTGTTTGAGCCGTTTTTCCGCGCCGAAAGTGTCGAAACGCGCGGGATCGCGGGCACGGGGTTGGGCTTACACCTCGTCAAGCGGATTGTGCTGCGGCACAACGGCCACATTCGCTTCCGCAGCGAGTACGGGCGCGGCAGCATCTTCGGCTTTGATGTGCCGCCAGCTTCGTTGGGGGCCGCGCGCCAGCACCAAGGACCTGGCGCGCCAGACGCAGAGCCGCTGGAAGAGATTCAACTGACGCCGACCGAGACCCCGGTGATGCCCCCGCCGTAGCAGGCCGGGCAAATCATGGGTGACAGCCCTATCCCGGCGGCTGGGCTGTCACCACAACTGAAAAGCGTCGGGTTACGCCGATGTTATTGGCTGCCGTGCTGGGGCAGCTCGTTGATCAAGCCAAACCACCAGGCGTAGAACTCGACAAGCAGTGTGCCGCGCTCCTCCGGTGTCAGCTCATCGAAGTTCACGACCAGCAACAGCAGATCGCCGTCGGCACGCCGGATCCGCAGGTCGCCCGCTTGAATATCGACCGCCGGCACGCCAATGGTCTCAGCGGCCTCCAACGCGACAAGGTCTGCCGACGGGACGCAGGTGCTCAGCAGCGTACCATCGGTGGCCCGGATGACAAACAAGCCCGTTTCTTCGTCGATACCCCGTGTCGGCAGCACAAAATCGTCCGGCGTATCGGCAGGCAGCACATAGCCCATCTGCGCCTCTGCGCGCACGGTGCCCGGCACCAGGCTTTGCAGCACTCGCAGATAGCTATCCTGGTCGCACATGGGGACTTCGGCGG
Organism: Chloroflexota bacterium; assembly: GCA_010092805.1. Lineage (GTDB taxonomy): Bacteria > Chloroflexota > Anaerolineae > Aggregatilineales > Phototrophicaceae > Flexifilum. The sequence goes on from JAADYY010000338.1 coordinate 3,725, forward strand.
CTTCATCACCGGTATCCTGCGCCAGCGCCCCACTGACCACCAGGATCAGCAGCACGCCCGTCAACAGCCCGCGCATTGTCCAGCGCATCACGTTAAACATTCCTCTCACCTCTTGGCAAATCATCCATCACAGCAATTGGCTTGGCGCTCGAGCAGCCTTCCCCCAAGATCGCGCATCGATGTGGCAGATCAATGGCAGCAATGTGGCAAGAGTCTGGCAGCCTGATCCGCATGGGTGGAGTGCGTGGCCTACGCGGTGTGGAATTGCAGCGCCAGCGTGACGATTTCGCAGGGTTGCAGTTCGACGTGCAGCGTCCGCCCATCCACAGGCAGATCCTGTTCGACCCGCTCCATCAGATCACACGCCTGCGCCGCTTGCAGCGGGCGGTCAAACGTGAGCGTCGCGCGGGTGAGCGCGTTGTGCCGCTCCACCAGCCGCACGATCAGGTGATCGCCACGCTCGGAGCGCTTCACCGCCTCCAATGTGACGTTGGCCGCGTCGCATTGGATGAAGCTGTGGGCTGCGAGCGCTTGATCCGTGCGGTGGGCGTACAGCGGCGTATTCAACCGGGCCGCCGCGTCGATCACCCCGCCGTCGCGCCAGCCGCCGCCGTGCGGATACAGTGCATACGTGAAGTGATGCACTTCGCGATCCGCTGTCGGGTCGGGGAAGACCGAGCCTTTGAGCAGCGTCAGCCGCATCCAGTGACCGTGCGCTTCGTGGCCGTATTTGCAATCGTTGAGCAGCGCCACGCCGTAGCCGCTCTCGGACATATCCATCCACCAATGGGCGGGCACCTCGAAGCGGGCGGCGTCATGTGCGGTGTTGCGATGCGTCGCGCGCTCGATGCTGCCGTAGGCGATGTCATACGTCGCGTGCCGTGCGTTGATCGCCAGCGGGAAGCCGACTTTCAGCAGGCGCTGCCGCTCGTGCCAGTCGATCTCCGTCTCGAATGTGAGTTCGCGCGAGTCGGCCAGTAGGCTGATCCGCTGCGTGATCGTCGAGTTGTAGCAGCGGCGCACGAGTCGCAGCGCCGCGCGCACCGGGCCGCTTTCATCGACGGTGAGCCGCGAGTCGCCGTTGATCGGCAGTTCCTCATCAACATACGACGCGACGATGTCCCAGGCGTCGTAGCGACCGGGGCGATCTGTGTAGAGTTGGAAGCGGTTGCCGCGCTCGCCGGGGCGCAGCACCGGACGCGCTTGCGCTTTATCCCACAGCGCGATCAGCTCGCCGTTGCTGTCGAATTCCGCGCGCAGATAGCGATTCTCCAGCACGTTCTCCCGTGCGCTGAGTTCGGTCTCCGGCGGCTGTGGTGGATCATCTGCGCCGCCTGTGAGTGCAAAGACGCGATACCCCACCGCCGGGATCGCGCCGTCGATCTGCACCAACACCGACTCGCCCCCATCGAGATTCTGCACGCGCTGCTGAACCAGCGGCGCACCGTCGCCAGCCGCCAAAGATCGATCACCCAACCGCTCGGCGGGCACGCGGATCACGCCAGCGCGGGAGCACAGCAGCGGATTGAATATCAGCACGTGGGCGCCGTCATCTGCGCCAAACAGCGACTCAGCCGCCGCCGCGCGGATCGCGTGGGCGATGGCTTGCAGCGCGTCATAGTCGCGCAGCAGGTCGTCGTACACCTCAGTGATGTGGGTGCCGGGCAGCGCGTCGTGGAACTGCGTGCCCAGCAGCAGCTTCCAGCCTTCATCCAGCGACTCGGCGGGGTAAGCGTGACCGGCGCGCCACGCCAACGTCGCCAGCAGCTCCACCTGTCGATACAAAATCTCGGACTCACGGTTGAGCCGCTTCAGCCGCGCTTTGCTGGTGTAAGTGCCGCGATGCGTCTCCAGGTACATTTCGTCGCGCCACACCGGCAGATCAGCGTGTTGGCTCCGCTCGGCGATGCTGAGCAGCGCTTCTTCAGCAGCGGCGAAGCGCGTGGGCACCAAGCCAGGGAAATCGGTATACCGGACGGCGCACTCGATCATCTCTGGGTCAACGCCGCCGCCGCCATCGCCCCAGCCGTAGGTGTAGATCGTCTCGCCCACCGACGCCTTATCCGAGAACGCGCCCCAGTATTCATCCATGTGATCGGGATCGACCATGCCGATGAAATGCCCCGGCGGGATCACGGTGAGCACGCGCGAGCCGTCCGGCCCTTCCCACCAAAATGTGTTTTTGCGCCAGGGGTTGGTATCGTTCCACACAAAAAATTTGTTGGAGAGCACCACGTCGATGCCGCTGCGCCTGAGGATCTGCGGGAGCGCCCAGGTCATCCCGAAGACATCCGGCTGCCAGCACACCCGCGATTGCAACCCGAATTCCCGCTGCCAGAAGCGCTGGCCGTGCAGGATGTGGCGCACAAACGACTCGCCGGAGATGAGGTTGCAGTCCGGTTCTAGCCAGAACGCGCCCACAACGCCCCAGCGCCCCTCCGCGATGCGCTGCTTGACCTGCGCGTAGATCTCCGGGAAGTACGTCTGCATATCCGCGTAGATCTTGGCGCTGCTCTGCGCGAACGTGAACTGCGGGTACTGTTCCATCAAGCGGAGCATGGTGGCGTGCGTGCGCCCGATCTTGCGGATGTATTCGCGCTGCGGCCACACGTACACAATATCCAGATGCGAGTGACCGACCATATGCATCAAGCCGGGCACCTTGAAGCGGTCGGTCGCGTAGACGGCGCGCCGGAATTCCGCGCGGATCTCGGCAAGCAGCGCTTTGAACGCCGCCACATCCGGCTCATGGAGCGGCAGGGCGAGCAGCGCCGTTTGCAGGTGCGTTTCGAGGAATGTTTGTAGGTTCGGGTCAATGTCACGGATGAACAGCGTCTTAAATGCCGCCGCCAGATCCCAGTACGCCGCTTCGATCTCGGCATCGATGGTCACGAGTTCCGCCTGGCTGAAAACATTCGTGTACTCGGTGCTGGTGTACCAGTGAATGTACGACTCCAGCTCGACGAGGTGCGTCGCGCCCGCCGCCGCCGACTCGCTGAGTAGGACGGTGTTACGAAAATGATCCAGGCCGTGATACGGGGCACCGTCAAGGCGCAGCAGCGAGTCGCCGTCCACGTAGATCCGCAGGCAGACGCGCTGACCCGCCATCCGTTCGGGGATCGTGATCTCGCGGCGGAAAAAGGCGCTCACGTCTTTGCCGCCCCATGTCTCGCCCACGCGGATCGGTTGCCAAGCGGCGGCACCGGGATCGACCGGCTCGTACTCACCAACGTCGCGGTAGTACACCTGCCGGATCTGCCAGTCGGGCAGCGGCTCGTGATCGGTCACCGCGCGGGCCAGCAAAGCGTCGAGCCGTTGCGCCAGGTGCTCGTCCAGGCGGATGGCCCGGCGTTCGGCATTCTTGAGCGTGGTGCGGCGGCGCTGCATCCGGGCGCGCGCATCGCTGTTCATGTCCATGTTTCTACTCGTCCTGTTCAGTGATCAACGATACGCGCGGTGCAGTGGATCAGCGGATGGTGAAGGTTAAGTGGTCTGCTGCGGTGCCTCGACGGCTTCGTCATATCGGTCATAGAGGAAGCACGACGCCACATGCCCGTTTTTGCCCACCGGGTAGAGCCGCGGCGCGGCGCTCAAACAGCGCTCCATGCGGTGCGGGCAGCGCGGGTAAAAGCGGCAGCCCGCTTGCTGTGAGGTACGCATCTCCTCATCGGCGGGCAGTTCGATGGTACCTTCCCATTGGATGTCGGGGTCGGGCACGGGCACCGAATTCACCAGCAGTTGCACATACGGGTGATGCGGCTTGTCGATCACATCGATAGTGCTGCCCGTTTCGGCGATTGTCCCCTGATACAGGATAAAGATCTGATCGCCGATCTGATAGGCGGTGCTGAGGTCGTGGGTGATGTACAAAAACGAGATGCCGTTATCACGCAGCCGCATCATCACATCCAGAATCGCCGCGCGCAGCGACGCATCCACCATCGAGACCGGCTCATCCGCCACGATCAGCTTGGGCTTGACCATGTACGCCCGCGCCATCATGATGCGTTGCCGCTGGCCGCCGCTCAACTGGTGCGGGTACTTGCGCAGCACATCCTCGCCGTACAGCCCCACCACATTCAGCGATTCCTCGATCATGTCGCGGGCTGCGGCCTTGCTCTCCGCCAGTTTGAAGTTGCGGATCACCAGGTCAAACACATGCTGGATGCGGTAAAACGGGTTGTACACCCCAAACGGATCCTGAAAGACGGCCTGCACATCGCGGCGGTACTGGATGTTCTGGGCGGGGGTGGCCGTCGCCATATCCAGCCCGTCGTAAATGATCTGGCCGCGGCTGATGCCCGTGAAGCCCAGCACCAGATTCGCCAGCGTCGATTTGCCGCTGCCGCTCTCCCCCGCAATCGTCGTGATCGTCGCCGGGTGCTTGGGGATGTTCAGGTTGAAGTCTTGCAGCGCCACCACCTGGCGCGTGCCGCCGCCGAACGCGCGCTGTGTGTAAACTTTCGTCGCGTTGCGGATCTCAAGAAGCATCTTCGACTGTTTAGGCGTCGTGGACATCGCTCACCTCGCGCAAATCGATGTAACTGCCGTCGGGTTGGGCTTCGTACAGGTGGCAGGCGACTTCCTGGCCGGGGCGGATCGCCTGGCGGAGCGGTTTTTCGGCCCGGCAGCGATCCATCACGAACGGGCAGCGTAACTGAAAGATGCAGCCGGGCGGTGGGTTGCGCGGGTCGTGCGTGATGCCCTCAGTGATCTTCAGCGGCTTGCGCTCCTTCAGCGACGGCACCGAGTCGATCAGCAGTTGGGTGTACGGGTGGCCGGGGTTCTTGAACATGTGGTTCACCGTGGCGATCTCGACGATGTTCCCGGCATACATCACCACAATGCGATCCACCATCTGCGCCATCAGGCCCATGTCATGGCCGATCATGATCATCGAGACGCCAAGCTGCTGCTTCACCTTCAGCATCGTTTGCGCCACCACGCGCTGCACCACCACATCCAGCGCGCTCGTCGATTCATCGGCGATGATCACGCTGGGGTTCAGCGCAATCGCCATCGCAATGCAGGCGCGCTGCTTCATGCCGCCGCTCAACTCGTGCGGGAACATATTGTAGACGCGCTCCGGCAAACCGACCCATTGCAGCAGCTCCAGGATGCGTGTGCGCATCGCGTCCTTGTTCATTCGGGTCTGTGGGGTTTCATGCTCGCGGACGACATCTTCGATCTGGCGGCTGATGCGCATCGTCGGGTTCAGCGAGTTCATCGCGCCCTGCGGGATCAGCGCCAGCTTTGACCAGCGCAGTTGGCGTAAGCCTTCAGTCGTCAGCTTGAGCACGTCGGTGCCATCGAGCACGATCTCGCCGGAGACGATGCGCCCCGGCGGCGTGATGAGTTGCAAGATACCCATCGCAGCGGTCGATTTGCCACAGCCGGACTCGCCGACCAGCCCCAGAATCACACCCTCATTCAGCGTGAAATTGATGCCGTCCACCGCGCGCACATCGCCGCGCGGCGTTTCGTAGTAAACGCGCAGATCGTTGACGGTCAGCACCGGCGTCTGGCCGTTGGTTTTGTTGGTCTCGTTGGTCATGGAATGCCCCTATTTCGAAGCGCGCCGCAGACGCGGGTTGGCGATTTCGTCGAGGCCGAGGTTGACCAGCAGCAAGCCGATAAACATGATCGACAGCAGCGCTGTGGGCACCGCCCACCACCACCACAAATTCGTCGAGAGCGCCGAGCCGTTGTACGCATCGTAAATCGTGCCGCCCAACGTCGGGACGGTCTGCGGGCCGAGGCCCAGCGTTTCCAAGCCGACCGCCGCCAGAATCGCGCCTGTCGCGCCCGCGATAAAGCTCGCGAACAGATACGGGATCAGGTTGGGCAGCATCTCGCGGAACATAATGTCGATGGTTGATGCACCGGAAAGCCGCGCCATGCGCACATAGCCGCTCTCGCGCATCGTCAGCACCTGCGCGCGAATCTGCCGGGTGGCGCGCGGCCAGGCGAACAAGGCGATGATCACCGCCATCGTCGCGATGTCAATGCGTTCCAGCACGGAGTTTAAGACGATCAGCACCATCAGCGCCGGGATCGTCAGCGTGATGTCCGTCATCAAGCGGATCACATCGTCGATCCAGCCGCCCAGGAAGCCCGCCGTGAACCCCAGCACGATCCCGACGACGATCCCGATGGTCGCGGCGATGAACCCGATGAGGAAGGTGTTCGGCGCGCCCACGATCACGATGGCGAGCAGATCACGGCCCCGGTTGTCGGTGCCCAGCGGGTGCTCCCAGGTGCCTTCGCCGCGCCGATGCTCAAAGCCGACCGGCGGTAGAAACCGCGCGCTGCTATCGCGTTGGGTCGCCATGCTCGTATCCCAGAACAACGGCCCGATCAGGCCCAGCAGCAGAATCGCGCCGATGATGCCCAGGCCACCCAGCAGCCGAGGGTTGACCCAGGGCGTATCCCAGACGTTGAAACGGCCCATCGTGCGCGCCGGCTGCTTGATTTCAGCGACGGCCTCCGGCGTCGTGACCGCTGCGGTCGGTGGTGTGGTATCCGGTGTGGCTTCCATGCGAATTCACCTTCCAATTACATCATCACTACATACTCACAGATGGGGCAATTACGCGCATCAGGCGCGTTCCGCGACCGAAATGCGCGGGTCAATGTACGGATACACCAGATCGACGATCAGCACCGCCAGCGCCGTCATCAGGATCAAGAAGAACGATGTGCCCTGAATCACCGGGAAGTCGCGGTCGAG
>JAADYY010000053.1 GCA_010092805.1 Chloroflexota bacterium
ACAATTATCATAGGCGATGGCATACAGCGCTGGCGCTAACCTCACAGCAGTAGATCAACCAAGACGGGCGTCTGCCAGTCCGCTTCACCCCCGTGTGATTTGGGATAAACGGGATTTATCCCAAATTATTTGGGATAAACGGGCTAAGTTTGGGTTATCGAAGGCTGTCATTGCGCAATCACGGTGGGGCGGTACGGCCAAACGATGGTCACCGTTGTGCCGCGCCCCAACCCAGGGCTGTTGATGGTGATCTGCCCACCATAAGCCTGCACGATGGACTGCACGAGCGCCAACCCCAATCCAGAACCCGGAATATCGCGGGAGCGGGCTTTGTCCGCGCGGTAGAAGCGCTCGAAGAGGTGGGGGAGGTGGGCCGGGTCAACGCCGCACCCGGTATCTGTAATCTTAATGCAAACGCTCTCCGGCCCCGGCGCGACGGCCCACATCACCTGACCACCTGCCGGCGTGTACTTGAGGGCGTTATCCAGAAGATTGCGAAACACCACCGTCAGATGATTGAGGCTGGCATGAACGGGCACCAGATCGTCGGGTAGGCGAAGCTGCATGTCGATGTGTTTGGCGGTGGCCTGCGGCTGCAATTGCTGGGTGAGACTGCCGACAAATCGGCGCAGATCGATCTCGCTCTGGCCGAGTTCGGCGCGCCCCGCATCAAACCGGGCCAGCAACGCCAGATCCTCGACGAGAGACCCCAACCGCCGTACCTCATCATCGATCTCGGCGACATACTGCTGGGTGAGATCGTCCGCCAGGGCATCGTAGCGCAGCGCTTCGGAGCGCAGCCGGATGGTGGTCAGTGGGGTGCGCAGCTCATGCGAGATGTTGCTGGCGAAAGCGCGCTGCTCTTCCAGCATACTTTCGACCTGCTGGGCCATGTCGTTGAAAGCGCGCGCCACCGCGCCCACCTCGTCGCGCCGAATATCGGCGACGCGGTGGGCGAAATCGCCCGCCGACAACCGCAGCGCCGACTCATGAAGTGCGTACAGCGGTTGGATGATGCTGCGTGACACCCAGACCGTCGCCGCCAGGCTCAGCGCGCCCACCAACACCACAATCGCGCCGAGCAGCGCCCACCGCTCCCAAATGAGCATCTGCAAGGTTGCCAGCGGCGCGCTAAGCTGGAGGATTAGCGGCGGGCCACCCCCCGCACCGATAGCGGTTGCTGTGTAGAGTGTCGGCTGCCCATTCTCGCCGCGACGCTCAACCACAATCGCGTTTTCGCCGCCTACAGCCGCATCCACCTCCTGATGATCGCGCAGCCAGCGTGACAGGCCATTGCGCGGCTCGTCGGCAAGCCAGAACAGCGCCAGATCCCCGCCCCGATGATCGTCGAACGACTCGATGATGTCGTCCAGGTCATCGCTTGAAAACGCGCTGCGCCCCGGAAAGCGATCCTGCCCGTTGAACCTGCAGCCCGGCCCACCAAACGGTTCAGGAAACGAATTGATCGGTGGCCCGTAAATGTCGCGTTCGACTCTCCGTGCGATCAATTCAAGCTCGCCGATCAGCCGGCGTTCGTAGTCGGCCCGCGCCGATGACGAGATCTGCCGCCCAGCGACAATTGCCAGCGCCGCAAAGCCAATCAACAGGATGCTCCCATAGGCCAGCAGCAAGCGCGTGCGGATACTCGTCATACGCAGCCGCCCAATCATGAGTCACCCGGCGCGAAGCGGTAGCCAACCCCACGCACCGTCTGGATGTAGTGCGGGTTACTGGGGTCGTCTTCGAGTTTTTCGCGCAGCCAGCGGATGTGTACGTCGAGGGTGCGCATGTCGCCCAGCCAATCGGTGCCCCACACTTTATCGAAAATTTCGGCGCGGGTGATCACGTCGCCAGCGCGCCCCGCCAACAGACTCAGCAGCTCGAATTCCTTAAACCGCAGCGCCAGGGGGTGGTCGGCTTTGAACACCTGCCGCTGATTCAGGTCGATGCGTAAACTGCCGATCACAAGCTGGTTGGTCGCGGTGACGTGGGTCCGCTCATATTCGACGCGCCGCAGCAGCGCCCGGACGCGCGCCAGCAGTTCGCGGGTGCTGAACGGCTTGGTGAGGTAATCGTCCGCGCCCAGTTCAAGGCCCAGAATGCGGTCGATCTCTTCGGAGAGGGCCGTCAGCATCAGAATCGGCACAACACTTTTCTCGCGGATCGCCTTGCAGACCTCCCAACCATCCATTTCTGGCAGCATGATGTCGAGGATGACCAGATCCGGCGATTGGTTGAGGGCCAACGCCAACCCCGCCGGGCCGGTGTGCGCGACGGTCACATCGTAATTTAAGCCTTGCAGCGCCCGCGCCAGCGGCTCACTGATCAAACGGTCGTCTTCGATCACGATGACGGCGGTCATGCGGCCAACTCCTAACCGATACCGAATAGGCTGTTGATGCCTACACAGGCATTGAAATTCATCCAGTGCGCAAAATTGCCGATGCTGTCGTCGCTGAGCATGGCGAAGTAGGTTTCGCGCGGGATGTTGCGTAAAAATGTCGCCGAGATCACCGGGCGGCCATTGATGGGTTCCCCGTAAGCGACCAGGGTCAGCGTGCCACCGGAGTACGATCCCAGCTTCGAGCCAAATTCAACGTAGTGCGCGTCCAGAAACGCGTTGTCATCCCAGCGCAGGGCATCGCGTACCATCGCTTGCAGCCGCGGCGAGAGCGGCCCGCCCGCGCCATAGATGGCATTCAGCAGCGTCAGGAAATCACTGACCGTACCGTGTGCCGTGTGGGTTTCGAGGATGGCGGCTTGCACGTCCCAATCCGGGAAGGTGCGCCCGCGCCGCTCGCGATAAGCGATCTCCTCCTCGCGCCACACCGCGTTATCGATATAAAGATCGAGGTAACGTTCGCCCTGCGCGCTGGACATTTCGGCGACATCATCCAGGTTCGCCAACCGATCTTGGTGATTATTCATCAGCAGCGGGATCAGGGTGAGGGAGTGAGGATAATCCGTCTCGGTGATCGAGAGTCGTTGGTAGAGTGGCTCCCAGTTGATCGGCGCGAGGCGGTCGAGCAGGTAGTCAGAAGCGGCGTTCGAGCTGTACTGCATCATGCCCTCGACAGCGACATCCCACAGGTTGAGCGTGTCGGTATCTGGCGGGTACTGCTCCATGAAGCGGTCATGCGCCCCGCGATCTGTGCGGGGCAGGTTATAGCGTTCGAGGGTGCGCACCGCCAC
>JAADYY010000001.1 GCA_010092805.1 Chloroflexota bacterium
CTGCTGCTGATCGGGTTGGGCCGCGCCGATGAACTCATCATCCGTGACTGGGAACGGTTGGCCGCAGACGGCGAGGCATTCGGGTTTTCGCGCTTCGTCGCGCCCATCAAGGCGCTGGCCGCGATGCTCGGCGAGCAGCGGCACCGCCTGGAGTGGGAGTGGCAGCCCGCTGCACGGCAGGTGTTCAAGGTGGCGGGGTTGGCGCGCTTCGCCCAGGAGGAAGTCGTCGAGTATTGATCCGCCGCATAATTTCGATGAATGCCCTGGGTGCTCGCTGGCTAGAGCGGGCACCCGATTCGTGTTACTATTGGCGGCGCAAAGCGTAATCTCACCTCGGACGCCAATTACAGGACACGCAATCATATGCGAGAGATCGACACGCCGCCGTCCAACCCGCTGAGCAGCGATATTCGGTTTCTGGGTAACCTGCTGGGCACAGTCATCAGCGAGCAGGAAACCGACATCGCGTTTGAACTCGTCGAGCAAGTGCGGGCCGCCGCCAAAGCCCGCCGCAGTGGTCACCCAGAGGCCTCGCAAACGCTGCAAACCATGATCGACAACCTGAGCCTGCCCGCGCAGCAAATCCTGATCAAAGCCTTCAGCAATTACTTCCAGTTGATCAACATCGCCGAAGATCAGTCGCGCATCCGTGTGCTGCGCGAGCGTGAACTGCTGGGCACCATCAATGAAACGATTGACGGCGCGGTTGCGGACTTACAGGCTGCGGGGCTGGACGCCGCGGCCATGCGTGCGCTGCTGGACCGTGTGTGTTTACGGCTGGTGATGACCGCGCACCCGTCCGAGGCCAAGCGGCAAGAAGTCCTGATCAAGATTCGCCACATCGCCGAGCAGATTGAGGAGCGCGACAAACGCGCCATGCTGCCACGCGAACAGCGCCAACTGAAAACATCGCTCCTTGAAGAGATCGAGGAGCTGTGGCAAACGCGCCCAACGCGCTCATGGCGGCCCAAGGTGGCCGATGAGGTTGACTTTGGGCTGTATTTCATCAGCACGGCGGTGATGGATGTGGTCGTCGATATTTACGAGGATGTGCGCTTCGCGCTGGAAAGCTGGTACCCCGACGATGACTGGTCGGAGCTGCCGCAGCTTTTGCAATACGCCTCGTGGATGGGCGGCGACCGCGACGGCAACCCGAATGTCACCCCAGCGGAGACGCTGCGCACGCTGGAGCGGCTGCGCGCCGAAGCCAAGCGCGTCTACCTCGCAGAGATTGCGGTGTTGCAAGAACACCTCACCCACTCGATGTATGAAGTGCCGGTTTCAGACGCCCTGCTCGAGGTTGTGGCGGCACACAAAACGCCGGAACGGGCGCGCGATGAAGTTTACCGCCACATGATGGGCCTGATCTACGATAGGCTGGCGGCAGATGCGTACCAGACTCACCATGATCTGCTGGCGGATTTGGAATTGGTCGAAGACAGCCTGCGCGGGCATCGCGGCCTGCGCTTCGCGGATGGGATGCTGCGGCGGCTGGTGCAGAAAGTCAAGCTGTTTGGGCTGCACCTGCTGCCCGTTGATGTACGCGAAGACGCCCGGCTGCACGCCGCTGCGCTCAACGAGCTGTTTGCCTACTTTGGCGAGGCGGCAAACTACGCTGATCTGCCGGAAGCCGACAAGCAAGCGCTGCTGAGCCAGGAATTGGCGAAGCGCCGCCCCCTGTTCCCCCACGAGACGCGCGGGTTATCCGCCGCCACCGCTCGTGTGATCGAAACGTGGCGGATGGTGGGTTATGCGCACCGCCGCTACGGCCCAGAGGTGATCGACAGTTATATCGCCAGCATGAGCACCGCCCCCAGCGACGTGCTGGCGATGCTGCTGATGGCCCGCGAAGTCGGCATCGACAACGACGTTGACCTGGTGCCGCTGTTCGAGACCATCGAAGATCTGGAAAATGCCCCCAAAGTGATGACCGTGCTGTACCAGCATCCGGTTTATCGTCAGCATCTGGCGGCCCGGAACATGCGCCAGCAGATCATGCTGGGCTATTCGGATAGCAATAAAGACGGCGGCTACATGGCCTCCAACTGGCACCTGTACAAAGCCCAGGAGACGCTGGCCGCTGTGTGTGCCGAACACAATGTCACGATGGAGCTGTTTCACGGGCGCGGCGGCAGCATCGGGCGCGGCGGCGGCCCCACCAACCGCGCGATTCTGGCGCAGCCGCCGGGCACCATGCAGGGGCGCATCCGCGTGACCGAACAGGGCGAAGTGATCGCGTATCGCTACAGCAACGCTGCTATCGCCCGCCGCCATTTGCAGCAGGTGATGAACGCCGTGCTGCTGGCGTCTGGCCCCAACACACAAAGCGAAGTCCCCGCCGCGTGGCGTGAGGCGATGGATGAGGTGACGGCGCTGGCGACGCGGGCGTACCGCAGCTTTGTGTATGAGACGCCGGGTTTCCTCGATTACTGGCGTGAAGGGACGCCGATCAACGAACTGGCGCAGATGCCCATCGGCAGCCGCCCGGCCAAACGCCGCGCTGGCGGATTCGAGTCTGTGCGTGCCATTCCCTGGGCGTTTTCATGGATGCAGAGCCGCGCGATCATTCCGAGTTGGTTTGGCGTCGGCAGCGGCTTCGAAGACTTCTGCATGGCAGGGGTGGACGGCTTGGCGCTGCTGCAAACGATGTACCGCGAGTGGCCGTTCTTCCGCGCGCTGATCGAAAATGTCGAACTTGACGTGGCGAAAGCGGATATGGGCATCGCCGCGCTGTACGCTTCGTTGGTGACCGATGCGGAACTGCGCGAGCGGATCTTCGCGCAAATCGACGCCGAGCACGAGCGCGCTTGCCAGCAAATCTGCCGGATCACCGGGCAGAGTGACCTACTGGAGCGCAGCGCGGCGCTCAAAACCTCGATTGATCGGCGTAACCCATACATCGACCCGCTGAATTTCATCCAGGTAGCCCTGCTGCGGCAGTTGCGCAGCATGACGCCGGGCGAGCCGGAGTACGATGCCCATCTGAATGCGGTGCTGGCAACCGTCAACGGCATTGCGGCAGGGATGAAAACAACAGGATAAAACAACAGGCTGATCAGTGGCTGCGGCTGCCCCCTCAGGCGATTGTGCCCGCCGAGGGGGCGGTTCGGTTCAGTCGCCGCTGGGAACTACAAACTCAAACTCCAGCGCGCCGACACAGCTCACCGATGGCTCGCTCATTGGGTCATTGAGGAAGGTTTGCATCAGATCGATGATGCATTCGTCATGGGTGAGCGTGATGCTGTGCCCATAGCCGGGCAACACGTACAGCGTGTTGGTGCTCAGGTTTTCGGCAATCTGTTCGCTGTACGCGGGCGGCGTGAGGGGGTCGAATTCGCCCGCCAGCAGCAGTGTGGGAATATCGCTCACGATTGGCTCGTTTTCGATTGGCGCTGCCTCACCCGCCTGCCAGTGATCGCAGATGATCGTGATGGCCGGCCCCAACTCCAAACTCAGTTCGAAATGGCGGGCGATCTGTTCGGGGATGTTGCGCGGCACCGTGATCTCATCCGCGAAGCTGATCTCTTCGTGGCAGTGGGTCGAAAACCGTTTGCCCAGGCTCACAAATTCGAGATTGCTGGTCGTCGCGCCGATCAAGCGGCTGAGCAGTTCGTAATTGCCGCTGCTGACGTTGTAAATTAAGGTGGGCAGCAGCGGGATAATCGTGGTCTCGTGGAGCATCTGGTAGACCATCTCGATGAATACTTCGCCATTGACGTAGGCCCGCTCGTACACGTCGCCTGTGCGTGGGTTGGTCACCGAAACGCGCGTCGGCCCTTCGTTGAGTGCATCGACCGCGTCATAGAAGACGGTTTCCAAATCAGGGAAGGCTTCGTTGCAGGCGGTGTCAGCGGCGCAGCGCTCAAACAGCACATCAAAGGCGCGATAGGCGTTGGCTGCCGCGTCGGCGTACAGGTTGATTTCCGGCGGGTAGCCAGAATCAAGGATAACGCTGCGCACGGTGTCCGGGAAGTCGCGCATGTGGGTGAGCGCCAACCGCGCCCCATACGACGTGGCGATCAAGTTCCACGAGTCGTAGCCCAGCGCGATGCGGATGTCGTTGAGATCGGCGGCGCTGGCGGCGCTGTTGAACAGGCTCAAATCGACATTTTCGGCGGCCAGGCGGTCACGGCACGCGAAAAAGATGTCGATGGTGTATTCCAGCGATGCTTCCAACGATAGCATTTCATCAATCGACTCGATGCGAAATTCCGGGAACTCGGCGCAGGTCAGCGCCGGATCGGCCATGCCGGTGCCGCGCTGATCGTACAGGATGAAGTCGCCATATTCCAGGAACGGCTGCCAGCGCACATCGAACGACGGCACCTGGCTTTCGAGTCCGCTGGCCCCCGGCCCCCCCGCCAGATAGATCACCGGCCCGCGCGCTTCCGTGACAGCGACTTCGTCGGTCACTTCGGGGGGCACCTGAGCGGTTTCGTCGTCACTGAAGGGCACTCCGACGGGTGTGACGACGGGTTCGGTAGTCGTCTCGGCATCGGCGGGTTCGGGTGCTTCGATCTGATAGAATACGGCCACCGGCAGGCGCACCGTCCCGGCATCGGCCACCTGGTTACCCTCTTCGTCACGGGCGGCGGCCACCGTCACAAAGCCGCATTCCACCTCCCAAATATCGGGGGCCACGAAGAAACAATCCGTCTCATCAAAGCGCGGCAGATCAGCCTGCGCCTGGCTGGTCTCGACCCCAACCGTCAGCAGCAGCGCACAGACTCCAAGTACCCAATAAGCCCAACTTAAGCGCGTTATACCCATGCTAATTTTTTGATCTCCTCTATGGCGGAGGGGGTGATCCTGCGTTCCCGCCCCGCGCGATCGTTTGATTGACAGCTCGATGCGGCATGTCGGGCGTGCCGATGGGTGGATGACACGTGTCAACATCGTCTGATCGCTATTATAACGCGAATATGCCGTCGTCGGCCCCGGAATCTTTACGCTCCCAGGGCAATGGCACCAAATTTGTTCTACATCTGTGGTCGTTTGTGACCCCAGTAGCGCCCTCACCCCGGCGCTGCGCGCCACCCCGCTCCCACAGCTTCGCGGGGAGCGGGGTTCATGTGCTTTGTACACGCATGGTGATTTAGTCACTTTGCCAGACGCCGTGCCTCCCTCGCCCAGCGCCGCAAGCGCGGTCGCCGGTGGCTTCGGGAGCGGGGGAACGCGGGGGTGAGTGCCCAGAAGCCGCATGGGGGATTTTGATGCAATCACCCTGTTACGCTCCGTCGTCACCAGCGGGGCACAGAGGTGCCGGCTTGTGGTGGTGAGCGTGCAGCCAGACGAGTCGTCTCCTCAAAACACTTTGGGGCACCTTGTCCGCATCAACCCCGCGCATGGGCGACAAAACTCAGGATTTCTCAGGACATATGCAACTCAATTTAAGTAGAACAGTGGCGCATACTGGGAAGTGTAAGCAGCATTAGACTGGATATGAGTTAAGGAGCGTTTTCCTTGCGGCCAGCACGTCTGATCGTTGTCATCGGCTTGGGGATGAGTTTGTTGTTTGTCGGGCTTGGCTTGAGCGCCGGGCAGTCGGAAACGGATGTGGAACCGGGGATATGGTTGGGCACAGCGGCGGCTGGTGAGACGCCCGCCCAGATCGCTTTTGTCGTCAACACCGATGGCGCTGTCTACAGCGGCGGCATCAATTTCTTTGCAGTTCCAGAAGCGCCGGAGAACCTGACGACGCTCATTCGGGCGCAAGGCTGCCTCAGCCTCTTCCTCACGCTGACCGCAGAGACGACGCCCGTTAGAGGGACGTTCACCGCGCCAGATGCAGCAGTTGGCACGTTCGAAGTAAGCGCCTGCACGGTGCAAGGGCACGGCGAACTCACATTGGAGACGCCGCTCGTTGGGGAATGGCAGGCGACCCTCGCCCCAGAAGATCAAGTGGCTGATGCCATCCACGTGTTCGCCAACCAGCCCGCCCCAGACACCGCGAGCGGCAGGGAGAGCTTTATGCTGCGCTGCAGCGGCTGTCACGGCGTGGGCGGGGTGGGCACCGACATCGCGCCGCCGTTCATCGATTTTCTGGCGCTGCCCTACGAGTACGTCGAGGAGCGCGTGCGCAGCGGCCCGGATTTCATGTCGGCGTTCAGCGAGGACGACCTGCCCGATGACGAATTGGCGCAGATCGTCGAATACATCCAGACCGAGTTGGTCGGCAGGGGCATCCGTGATTACACCGAGGACGAACTGGCCGAGGGACGTATTTACTATCAAGAGACATGCGCCGAATGTCACGGCAGCCGCGGGCAGGGCACCAACGATTACGGGCCGCCGCTGCTCACCTGGCCGCCGCACAGCATCACCGATATTTTCGTCGGTGCGCGCCTCCCGCTGCCGGGGATGCCCCGTGTGAATGTGACCAATGAAGAGTTGGATCTCATCGCCGGGTACTACATCCTGCAGCTTTCCAGCGACGAGTGAGCGC
>JAADYY010000339.1 GCA_010092805.1 Chloroflexota bacterium
ATTATCAGAACGATGGCAAATGTGATCACGTTCATCAACCTATCCTTGACGGTCAAGGGTCAAATGAAAAGTGAATGGGTATTCGCGCTTGACAGCTTGAAGTCTAACACGTGTCACCACTATACCCTGCTGCGCACATCACGCGCAATAGATTGTTCAGCCAGCGCCGCGCATTTGTTTAAGACTTTGTCAAATAATTGCCATCACAATAATCTTTTGCTAAAGTAATTTGGGATATTAGTTCAAATCTTATCGCTTGCAAAATTTGCAGTTCGATGGGTAAACTGAACACGTGTTATCACTGGTAGGCCCAACATCCAACGCGAATCGGTCGAGGCACGGGAGGAGAATGTGGCGCTCATACTGGTTGGCTTGAGCCATCAAACAGCGGCGGTTGAGATGCGCGAGCAATTATCCATCTCGGGTGATGATCTTACTCAAGCCCTTCGGCATTTGCAACAGGATACAGACGATGTGCAGGAATGCGCAATCATTTCGACCTGCAATCGCCTGGAAATCTACGCCGTGGGCGGCGAAGCGGCGCGCGTTCGTCACACAGTGATTCGCTTCCTGTCGCAGTATTATGAGATCAGCGCGGAACAGCTCGAGCCATCGCTCTACATCAAAGCAGATACACACACCGTCAACCATTTGATGCGTGTTGCCTCTGGCCTGGAGTCGCTGGTGTTGGGCGAAGCGCAAATCTTGGGGCAGGTCGCCGAAGCCCGCGCCCATGCCGCCGACGCCAAGACTATCGGCCCTATCCTCAACCGGCTGTTCGAGACGGTCATCCACGCGGGCAAACGCGCCCGCTACGAAACCGAGATCAGCCGCCACAGCACCTCGGTGAGCCATGTCGCCGCCAGCCTGATCGCGCGGTGCGTGACCTCCGTCGATGACACGACGATGCTGCTGTTGGGCGCGGGGGAAATGGCCGCGTTGATGGGCCAGGCGGCGGTCGATCACGGGTTCCGGCACATTCGCATCGCCAACCGCACCTTTGCCCGCGCGCAAGCCCTCGCCGACCGCTTCGCCAGCACCCCGGTCGAATGGCAGCAGATGTATCATCATATCGCTGAAGTCGATGTCGTCGTCGCCGCCACCGGCGCGCCCTCCACGATTTTGCACGCCCACGATCTACGCGATGCCTTAGTGAGTCGCAATGGTCACCCGCTGCTGATCGTGGATATTGCCGTGCCGCGCGATGTCGACAGCGCCGTCCGCGATATAAACCGGGTTACGCTCTACGACATCGACGATCTGCAGCAGGTGCTCGATAACAACATGGATCAGCGGCGCGCCAGCATCCCGGCGGTCGAAACCATCGTGGCGCAAGAAAGCGCGCATTTCCTGGAATGGCTGCAAATCCGCGACGTGGTGCCGCTCATCGCGCAGATGCGGCAACAGGTTTGGGCCATCGCCGAAGCCGAAGAGCGCGCCGCCATGCAGCGGTTGCAGCTTGATGAACGCGAGGAGGAGATCGTCCACCGGATGGTGCATCGCATCGTCAACAAAATGCTGCACGCCCCAACCATTGGGCTGCGCGATCATGCATCCCAGGGCGACGCCGACAAGGTTGCCCGTTATGTCCGCGAATTATTCGCGCTGGAATAGAGATTATCCGCATGACAGACCTTCAGCAAATCCGGCAGCAAATTCGGATCGGGACGCGGGCGTCGAACCTGGCCCGCTGGCAAACCGATCATGTGGCGGCGCTGCTGCGCCAGCAGCACCCCACGCTGGAACCGACCATCCAGGTCATTTCCACCAAAGGCGACGAAATCCTCGATCAAGCGCTGCCGTTGATTGGCGGGAAGGGCTTGTTCACCGAGGCGCTGGAAAACGCGCTGCGCGGCGGGGACATCGACTGCGCCGTCCACAGCCTCAAGGATCTGCCGACCGAAGATGCGCCCGGCCTGGTCGTCGGCGCGATCCCGGATCGGGCGGATGTGCGCGACGTGATCGTCAGCCGCGATCATCGCCCGCTGGCGGATCTGCCGGAGGGGGCGACGGTCGGCACCAGCAGCCGGCGGCGCGCGGCGCAGCTCCTGCACCGCCGCCCCGACCTGAACATCATCGATATTCGCGGCAACGTCGAAACGCGCATTAAGAAGGTCTTCGCCGACGACACCCCCTACGACGCGACGCTGCTGGCGTATGCGGGCGTCGCGCGGCTGGGCCTGAGCCAACACATCGCCGAGGTGCTGCCGCTGGAACTGATGCTCAATGCGCCGGGGCAAGGCGCGCTGGGGATTCAGTGCCGCACCGATGCCGACGCGGCGACGATCTTCGCGCCGCTCAACCATATTGGCACACGGCTGGCCGCCGAAGCGGAACGCGCGTTTCTGGCGGGGCTGGGCGGCGGCTGTTCGGTGCCGGTGGCGGCCTTCGCGCATGAAGACGGCGACACCCTGCATCTGCATGGGCGCGTGATCGCGGTGGACGGCGGCAAGCTGATCGACGTGAAAGGGCAGGTGACATTCGCGCCGGACGCCGATGACTCCGCACGCACGACGCACGCGCTCAAGCTAGCGCAGAATCTGGCGAATCAGGCGCGCGCGCAGGGCGCAGACGCGATCCTCGCCGGGCTGGAGGCCTAGGCGCTGCATGTACGGTACCACAATCGCAGCACACGCTTGATCCGCCCTGCCGACCATTCTTAAACAAAGCTTAAGCGAAGAAGGACGCAAATTATGGCGACTGACCTGAAACCACAAACCACCCCCGCCACAAACGGATCTGTAACCCGGCGTGCGGGGGGGTTCCCGGCGGTGCGCCCGCGCCGCCTGCGCCTGAACCCGGCGCTGCGCAGTATGGTGCGCGAAACCCAGCTCACCCCGGCGGATTTCATCTATCCGTTGTTTGTGCGTTACGGCGAAAACATCCACAACCCCATCAGTTCGATGCCCGGTCAAGCGCAGTTGTCGGTGGATAAGCTGGCCGCTGAGATCAAGGCGCTGGCAGCACTGGGCATCCCCGCCGTGATCCTGTTCGGCATCCCCGCAGCGAAGGACGCTTCCGGCACCGACAATTACAGTGCCGACGGCATTGTGCCAACGGCCATCCGCGCGATCAAAGATGCTGATCCTGACATGATCGTCATGTCGGATATGTGCTTCTGCGAATACACCGATCACGGGCACTGCGGCATCATCAACACGCCGGGCGGCGAACACTACCACAGCGATCTGCCGGAAGGCTACCTGCTCAACGACGTAACGCTGGAACTGCTGGGCCGGGCGTCGGCGGTCCACGCGCGGGCCGGGGCGGACATCATCGCGCCCTCCGGCATGATCGATGGCATGGTCGGCGCGATCCGGTCGGCGCTCGATGCAGCGGGCTACCCGCAAACCGCGATCATGAGTTACGCGGCCAAATACAGCAGCGCGTTTTACGGCCCGTTCCGCGACGCCGCCGAAAGCCCGCCCTCGTTTGGCGACCGCAGCCAATACCAGATGGACCCGGCCAACCGGCGCGAAGCGCGCAAAGAGATCGCGCTGGATGTGGCCGAAGGCGCGGACATGCTGATGGTCAAGCCCGCCATGCCCTACCTGGACATCCTCAGCGACCTGCGTCAAGCGTATGAGCTGCCGACGGCGGCTTATCAGGTCAGCGGCGAGTACGCCATGATCCACGCGGCGGCGGCCAACGGCTGGCTCGATCTGGAGCGGGCGGCGCTGGAAAGCCTGCTGTCGATCAAGCGGGCCGGGGCCGATATGATTCTGACGTATTTCGCCAAAGATGCTGTACGCTGGCTGGAGGCTTAACGATCATGACGACACGCGAGACGACCCAATCGGAGCAACTGTACGCGCGGGCGCAGGAACTGCTGCCCGGCGGCGTGAACAGCCCGGTGCGCGCCTTCAAGAGCGTCGGCGGCACGCCGCGCTTCATCGACCGGGCGGAGGGCGCTTACCTCTTCGACGCCGACGGCAACCAGTACATCGATTATGTGCTGTCGTGGGGGCCGATGGTGCTCGGCCACACGCACCCGAAAGTCACCGAAGCGCTGGAAACGGCGATCAAGCGCGGGACGAGTTACGGCGCGCCGACCGCACTGGAAAATCAGCTCGCCGAACTGGTGATCGACGTGGTGCCGTCCATCGAAATGATCCGCTTTGTGAACAGCGGCACCGAAGCCTGCATGAGCGCGCTGCGGCTGGCCCGCGCTTACACCGGGCGCGAGAAGATCATCAAGTTTGCGGGCTGCTATCACGGCCATGCGGATATGCTGTTGGTGCAGGCGGGCAGCGGCGTGGCGACGTTCGGCTTGCCGGACTCACCCGGCGTCCCCAGCGGCACGACGGGCAATACGCTGGTCGCGCCGTTCAATGATCTGGCGGCGGTCGAAGCGCTGTTCGCGCAATATCCCGACCAGATCGCCGGGGCCATCGTCGAGCCGATTGCCGCCAACATGGGCTTTGTCATGCCGGAAGATGGCTACTTGCAGGGCCTCCGCGATCTGTGCCATCGGCACGGCGCGCTGTTCATCCTCGATGAGGTGATGACCGGCTTTCGTGCGAGCGTCGGCGGCGGCCAGGAAGCGTTCGGCATCGACCCAGACATCACCTGCCTCGGCAAAGTGATCGGCGGCGGGCTGCCCGTCGGCGCGTATGCGGGCAAGCGGGCGATCATGGAGCAGGTGGCCCCCGCTGGCACGATGTATCAGGCGGGGACGCTCTCCGGCAACCCGCTGGCGATGACCGCCGGGCTGGCGACGATCCAGACGCTGCGGGAGCCGGGCCTGTTCGACCAGATCGCGGCGCAGACGCAGAAACTCGCGCACGGCATCGCCGAGCGGGCGCGGGCGGCAGGCATCCCGATCCAGGCGGGTCACCAGGGGACGATGTTCGGCTACTACTTCCTGAAGTCGGACGGCGCGGTCATCCGCGATTACGCCAGCGCCAAGGAACACGCCCACACCGAACGCTACGCCAGCTACTTTCACCAGATGCTCGACGCCGGGGTGTACTTCGCACCCAGCCAATTCGAGGCCGGGTTCGTGAGCAGCGCCCACGACGACACGATCATCCAGCAGACGCTCGACGCCGCCGAACGAGTCATGGCGGCGCTGTAAGCCTCAGCCGCAGCGCTAACTCCCCCCTGCTCCCGCCGATTGACCTCGACAGGCCTTCGGGAGCAGGGGGAACCCGTACGCCGCCCCGCTGCCACGATCAGGTGAAGTAGGCTACGACTGTCAGGTACAGCGTCAACGTCACCACGAGCACAATCGCGGCGATCAGCAGTTCGGCGCGGACGGGCAGGGCGCGGCGCTGAATCCGCATATAGCAGTGCCGCGAGCAGAAATATTCGACCCGCGAGCCGAGATCATCATGCAGTTCAAATGGCAGGGTGTGCCGTGCGCACATGACGTTGGGGCACTGCGGATTCTGGCAGGCGATCAGCGGCGGATCGTGGCGGTCGCAGACGCAGCAGCGGCGTGAGTTCAGCATCGCTCAGTCCTTGAACATCTCAGCGGGGGTAGACGGCCAGCACCACCGGCACCGGATCGAAGGCGGGGATCGTCAGCGGCGCGCGGCCCGGCACGCTGATGCCCATCATCGTCGAGCCGCCGCCATCGAGGTTGACCGCATTGACCAAATCGAGATCGGTGGTGGGCAGGTAAGCGCTGAGATCGACCAGCGACATGCCGATCAACGAGTTGGTGGCCATCAGCACGATTCGCCCGCTGCTGTCCTGCCCCGCGATTGTGCGCCGCGATGGAAAATCGCCGCGCCGGTTGGTGTAGGATGCCTGATTGTTGGTGACTAGCATCGGGAAAGCCTGCACGGCTTGCGCCAGCGGTTCGCCGGGGATGTACGGCTCCAGAATGGTGGAGCGTACACGCACCTCGCCCGCTTGCACTTGCAGCAGCCCGCCGCGCCCGACATACGGCTGCCCGAACACCGCCCCATCGACGACGAGCAGCCCCAACGCCCGGTTTTGCGGGTCGAAGAAGTTGGCGTTGATCAGCGCGTGGGCATCCGGCAGCGCGGCCTGCCACCCGTTCAAGCTCAGCGGAGCGCCGGGGCGGTAGTGGGGGCGGAAGGTGTACAGGGCCGGATCGATGCGCAGGGCGGTGAACTGCGTCAGCGGGTAATCGCCGCCGGGCCGGTAGGTGCGCTGCTCCAACCCCGGCGCGAGCGTCGTCCAGGTGGGCTGCGCCGTCGCCCCAACCGATCCCGTCGGGGTGGGGTCGGAGAGCGCCGTCCCGGACGGAAAACAACTGCTCAGCACGGACGCCGCCGCGATCAGCAGCGACAGCCGGGCATGATACCACAGCCGCCGCGCCACCCGTGCGCTCGCGTGATGCAGCCCGCCGTGCGCCAGCGAGGCACGAACCGTACGAACACGATACCTCAGCCTGCGAATGGCTGCCTCCCACCCAAAACTCGATCTTGTGCCGACTCCGGCTTGATGCTATACTTTAAGACACGTTAAGTCAACACAACGTATGGGCGCATAGCTCAGCTGGTTAGAGCGCACGGTTCACATCCGTGAGGTCTGGGGTTCAAGTCCCTATGCGCCCACCTTGAAACTCAAACGATCATCGGTGCCCGTGACTTACTCACGGGCATTTTTGTTTCCCGCCGCGCCCAATTTCGGGTTGATTTGCCCGCCGCCAGCGCGTATCATCGCTGTCTGGTTAGCAAGCAAAAATAACGATCCATGCATGATTCAGCGGCCTGGATCAGCATGGGCGCATAGACTTGGAGCGATCAACATGTCGAAGAAAGCTCGTGTGAGCAAAGCCAAACCCCAATTCGGCAACTACCGCAGCTTCTCGATGCATTCGACGCGGCGGCAGTTCAAGCCGAACATGCAGAATAAGCGCTTTTACGTCCCCGAATACGATCAGTGGGTGCAGTTGCGCGTCTCGACCTCGGAACTGCGCACCATCGACAAGATCGGGCTGGTGGAGTTTCTGAAGCGCAACGACATCCCGGTCAAGGCCGTGCTCAAAGGGCGCTACCGCTAGGTCGATGCTCGACTGGCTGATCGTCGGCGGCGGTGCGCACGGCACAGCGATCTCGCACTACCTGACGGCGCGCTGCGGTGTGCCGCGTGATCAACTGCGCGTGCTCGATCCGCATGATCGCCCGTTGGCGTTGTGGCACCAGTTCACCGCGAACACCGGGATGGCCTACCTGCGGTCGCCGTTGGCGCACCACCTGCACGACGATGTCGGCTCGCTGAAGACGTTCGCCCTCACCGCCGACGGCGCGGATCATGCGCGCTTCATCCCGAAATTCAACCGGCCCTCGTTGGCGCTGTTCAACGCCCACTGCGAATGGATGCTGCGCCGCTATGATCTGGAGGCGCTGCGGATCGGCGGGCGGGCGGGCGGTTTGACGCGCCTCACTGACGGGTGGGCCGTCACCACTGACAGCGGCGAGATCGAGTCGCGGCGGGTGCTGCTGGCGCTTGGTGCCACCGAGCAGCCGCTGTGGCCGGAGTGGGCGTGTGATCTACGGGCGAGCGGCGCGCCAATTGACCATATCTTCGCGCCGGAGTTCGTCACGGATCGGCTGCCGCCAAGCGAGCACACGGTCGTGATCGGCGGCGGGATCACGGCGGTACAGACGGCGCTGCTGCTGGCGGCGCGACAGCCGGGAACGATCACGCTGCTGCGGCGTCACGGCGTGCAGATCGCCGATTTCGACAGCGACCCGTGCTGGAGTGGCCCGCTGTGCCTGAATGATTTCTGTGCAGAACCCGACCCCAACCGCCGCCGCGCGATCATCGATCAGGCGCGGCATCGTGGGTCGCTGCCACCGGATGTCGCCGACGCGCTGGAATCGGCGCGGCGTGCTGGCACCCTGAAGACTCAGCAGGGCGAAGTGATCGCCGCTGCCGCCGGTGACATGGGGATCGCGCTGCATCTCACCGATTGCGTTGTGCCCATCCGCGCAGATCGCGTCGTGTTGGCGACGGGGTTCGCCTCGGCGCGACCGGGCGGCGCTTGGCTGGATCGTGCCATCGCTGATCACGACCTGCCGGCGGCGGCGTGCGGCTACCCCATTGTCGATGCAGGGCTGTGCTGGGCACCGGGCTTATACGTCACCGGGCCGCTGGCCGAACTCGCAATCGGCCCCGCATCGCGCAACCTGATCGGCGCACGGCTGGCCGCGCGGCGCATCGGCGCGCACATCACACAAACACCGGGGAACAGATGACGGTCGATTACAATCCCAAATTGATCAAGCAGTTCAAGCAAGCGCTCGACAGCGCGCCGGGGATCACGTTTTTGTGGTTTGCCGATCTGGAAACCGATCTGTGGCTGGCGGATGCGGAAGGTACACGGTGCAGCGCCCGTTTCGACCTGGGCGGGGATGACGCCCGGTCTGACGATTTAGCTGACGACTTAGCTGAATGGATCGCGGTGCAGTTGGCCGCTCACGACATCGGCGCGGCGGGCGGTGAGGTGCTGCTGATGATCGGCGGGATCGGGCGCATTCCCTGGGCGCGCGTCCGCATAGATGGCGATCATGGCTGGATTGGGGCGCTGCTGACGCGCACACAGCAGCTCACGGTGGTCGATACAGGGTTGGTGCGGCGGGTGGATGTGCGCCTGAGCGCGGCGGCCTGCGAAATCCACAGCAAGCAGCGCGCTGCCGAAGATCTCGATGACGACGCGGATTTGACGGACGATCCCGATGATGCGGCAGATGATGCGCCCACAACCGAGTCCGATGATGCTTAATCGTTGGCTTGTGAGCGACCGATTGGTACCAGTGCCCGTGCGCCCTGCCACAAATTTAATCTTTATTTAATCTTAATCTTCTATAATGTAACAAATGTAAAGATGTTACTTCACGGTTGTGAGCGTAGGCAGTACCCCGCCGCGAGGCGCGCCCCAATCGATTTATCCTGCTCCATCACGCGGAAAGATCGAGGGAAGATCGCTCGTGAGAGTTTTATTACTGAGCGCAGTTCTGACCGCCGCTGCCGCCCTGCTCTGGCTGCTGCTCCGGCGGCGACAGTCCATCGTCTACCCCCCGCCAAGCAGCTTGATCGTTGAGCCGGAAGCGGTGGTGACGGTCAAGCGTCAACCGGACGGCACCTATGATTTCCGCTGGACCCCGACCGACCAGCATGTGACGATCTACGTTGGCAGCGATCCGGATGCCATCGACCAGACGACGCCGCTGGTCGAAACCGACGCAGCGACGGGAAGCCCGGACGGGATCATTGTGGCGGGGTTGCCAACGACTCAGCGCCATTATTTCGCCGTCAAATTTGGCGATCAGCCCGCGCACATCGTCGCCGAGCGCGTGATCCCGCTGCAAGGGGTGCAGAACTTCCGCGACCTGGGCGGTTACCCCACTGCCGACGGGCGGATGGTGCGCTGGGGCCGGATCTACCGCTCTGGGGCGTTGTCGCACATGACCGCTGTCGATGCCGCGTTCGTCAACGGCCTCGGTGTGCAGCTCGTCTGCGACCTGCGCAGCGCCGAGGAGCGGCTGAATGACCCAGACTCGGATCTCATCTACCGCCGCACGAACGGCTATCAGCCCATCCCCATCGTCTCGGATCAGGATGCGTCGCGGCGCGCGCGGGCCTTGCTGTTTGATCGCAGCCACCTGACGACGCTGATGATCGAAGCCTACACCGATCTGATGCTGTATCAACATGCCGATGCGTTCGGGCGCATCCTGCGCCATCTGGCCGCGCCGGACAACCTGCCTGCCGTCGTCCACTGCACCGCCGGGAAAGACCGCGCCGGGTTGGCGTCGGCGCTGCTGCTGCTGGCGCTTGGCGTCCCGGATGATCTGGTGGTGGCAGATTACACGCTGAGCAATCAGTTTTACGACACGTTCTATGCTTATGCGGAGAAGATGATCAAGCCATTCACGATCCTCGGTGTGCGCACCGAGGATCTGCAGCCGCTGCTGACAGCCGACGCCGAGACGATGCGCGCCGTGATTGCGGATTTGCGCGCGCGTTACGGATCGGTGGCGGCTTATCTCGAAACCGCTGCCGGGGTCGATGCGCCGACGCTCGCGCGGCTGCGGGATTTACTCCTCGTCTGATTCGCCGGATAAATTTCACGGCTTGTGTAAGATGTTTGCAATTTGTGATCGAAGGTCATAAAAAACCAACGGGGCGTGGCGGGTTTGGCGCTAATCTAAGCTATAATCGTGCACAGACTGAGAATGTGGGACTGGAGCTGATGAGCGACACTTCGCAACCTAACACCCAGCGCGATTGGGTGCTGTTCGGCTTGCGCTGGCTGTACCTGCTTGCGCTAGGCGCGCTCGCTCTGCTGAGCGGCAGCACGGGGGGGGCCACAGCAGACACCAACAATGCGGTTTTGCTCGCGGTTGGCGTGGGTGTGCTTGCCAACCTGATGCTGGCACTGTTGCTGATCGTCCGAACCCACCCGGATCTGGTCGAGGCGGTCATCCTGCTTGGCGATCTGGCGGTGGTGGGGGGCTTCGTCTATATCAGCGCGGGCGATCCGATCATGCTGACGGTGGCCGTCGGCGGTGTGCTGTTCAGCGGGCTGCTGCGCCCAGAAATGCGCTGGGGCCTCATCCACACCGGGGCGGTGGTGGCCGTGGCCGTGATCGTCGTGCTGCTCACGCTGGACACGACTCCCAGCGTGCCCGTGGTGGAGCAGTTGGCGCTGCCCATGCTCATCCTGATCATGTTGGGCGCGGTCGCGCTGGCCACGAGCTACGGCCTGGAGCAGCAGCTCCACAATTGGCGGCGCGGTTGGGAAAAATCTGGGCGTGCCAATTCAGATCAAGTGCGCGAACTGCGCAAGCGCGCCCGCGCCATCTACAGCCTGTCCTCGACGATGGGGTCCACCCTCAACTACGAGAAGGTACTCGAAGCTGCGCTCCATGCCGGGCAGCTTGGCCTGGCAACCTCCGAGCGGGACGCGGCGCGGTTGTCGGCGGCGGTGCTGCTCTTCGAGCCGGACGGCAGCGCGCTGCATGTGGTGCAAGGCCGCCAACTGACCCGGAATGATCATCAGGTGGTGATCCCAGGGCGTCAGGGGGTTGTGGCGGAAGCGCTGCGCGATGCCGTGCCGAAATTCGCTACGTCTGCCGCGCGCGACCCAGAGCTGCAATATTTCGCCGGGTTCCACACCGCGCGCTCGGTGATGTGCGTGCCGCTGTGCGCCGGCTTCGATAACTTCGGCGTGCTCATCTACGCCAGCGACAAGCAGAACGCCTTCAACGAGGAGCATGTGGAGGTGCTGGCCGCCCTCGGCATTCAGGCGACGATTGCGCTGCAAAACGCGCTGCTCTACCGCAACCTGGCGCAGGAGAAAGAACGCCTCATCGACGTGGAGGAAGACGCCCGGCGCAAGCTCGCGCGTGACCTGCACGACGGCCCCACCCAGACGGTCGCCGCGATTGCCATGCGCATGAGCATCATTTACAAGATGCTCGAACGCGAGCCGGACAAAGTCCCCGAAGAGATCAAGAAAGTCGAGGAACTGGCCCGCCAGACGACCAAAGAGATCCGCCAGTTGATGTTTGCGCTGCGCCCGCTGGTGCTGGAGTCGCAAGGGTTGGCCGCCGCGCTCGATCAGCTCGCGGAGAAGATGCAGGATACGCACAATCAGGGCGTGACCAGCCAGGTCGAGCCGGGCATCGAGCGCTACCTCAACCATCACCAGCAGGGGGTGCTGTTCTACATCATCGATGAAGCCGTCAACAACGCGCGCAAGCACGCCCAGGCCGCCTTGATCGAGATACGCATCTGGACGCAGGGCGACGTGATCGTTGCGGTGATCAAAGATAACGGTGTCGGCTTCGATGTGGACAAGGTTCAATCGCAGTACGAAAACCGCAGCAGCAGCAGCCTCGGCATGGTCAACATGCGCGAACGGGTGGCGCTGCTGGAAGGCACACTCACGCTCGACAGCGCCGTTGGCAAGGGCACGACCATCACCATTGTCGTCCCTATGCACGCGGGCAAAGGTGTGCACCGCAACGGCGATGTGACCCGACCGATGGCCACCAACGGCACCCGGCCCAACGGCCAGCGGATGCGCAGTAAGCTGGCGCAGGCCGCCGAACGCCGCAGCCGTCAGCGCTGATCTGAGCGGTGCCGCCGTCTGATCTGGCCGCTGCGCGCGGCGAACCAAGCTATGTGTGGCGTGCCGGGCAGGAACGCCGCTTCCAGATGCTTGCGCAGTGGTCGGATCTCGACATGACGCGCGTGCTGATCGCAGGGTGCGGCGTGGGCATGTACGCCGCACAGATCGGCGCGCGCTGCACCCCGCACGTCGAGGCGTTCGACATCGAATTTGAGCGCGTGATCACCGCGCGGGGGGCGACGCCGCACGCCCTGGTTGCCGCGGCGGAGGCACTCCCCTACCCCGCCGACCACTTCGACACGATCCTCTCGCATGAAGTCCTCGAGCACGTCGCCGATGACCGGCGCGCCGTAGCCGAGATGATCCGGGTGCTCAAACCGGGTGGGCGGCTGGTGATCTTTGTGCCCAACCGCTGGTACCCGTTCGAGACGCACGGCCACTACTGGCGCGGGGCGTATCACTTTGGCAACACACCGCTGATCAATTATCTGCCGGACGGCCTGCGGAATCGGTTAGCGCCGCATGTGCGCGCGTACACAGCGCGGGGGCTGCGCCGCCTGTTTGCCGGTCAACTGGTGCGCATTGTCACTCATCGGCGCGTCTACGGCGGCTATGACAACATCATCGCGCGCATCGGGCGGGCGGGGCGCTGGCTGCGGGCCGGGTTACAGCGCGCCGAAGGCACCCCGTTCGATAGCTTCGGGCTGTCGCATCTGCTGGTGGTGGAAAAGATTGCCGCCGACAGCCGTCACCCCTGATCATCGACGAAAACGGGCAGGTGGCCGAGCGCGACGATGTTCGTCCAGGTGGCGCGGTCGCCCTCGGTGAGGATGGCCGCTTCGACCGCGATTTCGGCTTCGGCCTTTTGCACCACCAGGCGCATCGCCTGCAGGGTGCTGCCCGTCGAGATCACATCGTCGATCAGCGCGACCCGCCTGCCCTTGATCAGCGCGCGATCTTTCTCGTCGAGGAACAGCGTCTGCGGCTCGCCTGTGGTGATGCTCAGCGTCTCGGCTTTGATGGCGTCGCCCATGTACGGTTTGTGGGTTTTGCGCAGCACCACATACGGCAGGTTCATCTCGACGGCGAGCGCGTGCGCCAACGGAATGCTTTTGGCTTCCGGCGTCAACAGCACCTCGGCGGCGTAGGGCTGCAATTTGACGGCCAACTCACGGCTGACGGCCTGCACAAATTCGGTATCCCCCAGGATGTTCAGAATCGCAATGCGCACGCCCGGCTTGATCGCAAACAGGCGCAAATCGCGCTTGACCCCGGCCACCTCAATCGTGAATGTCTCCGGCTGTGCCCCCATCTGTGCATCCATCTGTGCATCCATCGCTTTCGCCTCCGTCGGCTCGTCGGCCACCTCACACTTGATCTCATTGTAGCACGCCCCGTTGAAGCGCCTTAACACACACTCCGCCGCAGATCGGCGCGATCACGCCGAAGGTGCCGACACTTTGTTGGCGATGCGGCCATCGACCAGCGTATAGACGCGGTCGGCGCGCTGCGCCAGTTTTTCGTCATGGGTGACGATGACGACGGTTGTGCCGTTATCGCGGATCTGATCGAGCGCGCCCAGCACCACCTCGCCGGACGCGCTGTCGAGGTTACCCGTCGGCTCGTCGGCCAGCAGCAGCGGCGGGTCGTTGGCCAGCGCACGCGCGATAGCGACACGCTGCTGCTGCCCCCCAGAAAGCTCCGACGGGCGGTGATGCAGCCGGTCGCCCAGCCCCAGCAGCGTCAGCAGTTCTTTGGCGCGCTTGTCGGGGTTGAACTTCGCTTTGCTGGCAAACTGAATGGGCAGCGCAACATTTTCCTGCGCGGTGAGCGTGGGAATCAGGTTGAAGAACTGAAAGATGAAGCCGATGCGCTCGTTGCGGATCTCGGTGAGCTGATCTTCGCTCATGCGGCTGATGTCCACACCGTCGATCTCGATGGCCCCGCGCGTCGGCGTGTCCAACCCGCCGATCAAGCCGAGCAGGGTGCTTTTGCCGCTGCCCGACGGCCCCACAATCCCCACCATCTCGCCCGCGTAAATGTCGAGATCGACGCCACGCAGGGCGTGTACGACCGTGCTACCGAGCGGCAGTTCCTTCGTGAGATTGCGCGTGCAGATGACGGCGGCGCGTCCGTTGGCATTCGCCTGGATGGTTGCTTGCATAGTTGCTTACACTGCTCCGAACCCGCTTGTCTACGGCTCAATTATACGCGCCACCCGCACGATCCGTTGCATAGAGCTTGCGAAGAGCCGCACACAGCGGCAGCAGCCCCGTGCTAGTGGCTGATTTCACAGAACCCTCATCTGCACCGCGATTTCAATTGTGAAATCCCGCGCAAGTCATGATAAAATGGTAAGGAATTTAGTGACGACAGCAAGGAACGGAGTCTCAATGCGAATACAGATCGAACAGTGGTTCAACGCCGTCGATACCTACCTCACGCGCTGGATGGCCCGTTATGGCGTGCAGCTGCTGCGCATCTCGATTGGCGTGGTGTTTTTGTGGTTTGGCGCGCTGAAACTGGTCCCCGGCCTCAGCCCCGCCGAGGGCCTCATCAGCGAAACGATCACATTTATCCCAATGACCATCTTCCTGCCGGTGCTGGCCGTTTGGGAGATGGCAATTGGGCTGGGGTTCATCAGCGGCAAATTCATGCGCCTGACCATTCTGCTGCTGTTCTTGCAGATGCCCGGCACAATCTCACCTGTATTTCTGCGCCCCGACCTGGTGTTTACGACCTTCCCGTTCGGCCTCACCATCGAAGGGCAGTACATCGTCAAAAACCTCGTCTTGCTCAGCGCGGCGCTGGTGATTGGCGCGACAGTCCGCGGCGGCGCGCTCGTCAGCGACCCGGCCCAAGTGCAACCTGTGCAGGCGCGCCGCAGTGCATCCGCGCCTGATCAAACGTCCCGCGAACTGCTGTGATGCGGCCAGCGCAGCTAGCTGGTGGGTTAGAGCGCCTCTTCGATGCGGCGGCCACGACGGGAAAGCGTCATGAACGCCATCAACAAGTCGGAAGTGGTGACGATGCCCACCAGCGTTTCGCCGCGAATGACCGGCAAGCTGCTGATATGATGGGTGAGCATCAGGCGGGCGGCTTCGTCGGCGTCGGCGTCCGGCTCAATGACGATGGGCGCTAGCGTCATCATGCTGCGCACCAGCAAATGATCCGCCAGTTCCTCGTCCTGCCAGCGCTCGCGCATGATGAAGGGCGAGTTGAGCGCCGTGCGGCAGTCGCGGTCGCTGATGATGCCGACTAATTGGCGCTCCGTGTTGAGCACGGGCAGGTGCCGGCAGTTGAACGACTCCATGATTTCCAGGGCGTCGCGGAGTGGGGCGTCCTGGTGAATAGTGGCCGGCTTGGTGGTCATGATGTCGGAGACATGCATCAGAATCTCTACTCCCGTAGTTTGTTTCTGGTGTTTGCGTTACGCGCCCCCGAAAGCAACTTCGGGGGCTGGTGGAGTCTTTGAGCGTGCGCAGCAACTCACGTCGCTTTGGGCATAATGGCTTTGCTGCGCGACTCGATCAGCATCTTAAATACGTCTGACTCGGTCACGATCCCAACCAGGCGATCATCGTTGCCGACCACTGGCAGGCCGCCGATCTTGTGTTCATACATCATCGCCGCCGCGTCCAGAATCAACGCTTCTGGCTTGACGGTGACGACACGGCGCGTCATCACGCGGTCAACGGTGAGCTGCGCCCACAGATAATTCAGCTCCCAGATGCTCAGTGAGTTGGCGTCGGAAGGGCTGGCTTCGCGTACATCGCCCAGGGTGACAATCCCCACCAACCGATCCTCGTCCACCACTGGCAGCCGCCGGATGTTGTACTCTTTCATCATTTGGTGCGCACTGCTGATGGGTGTGCTCGGCGTCACACTCACAACCGGGCTGGTCATCCATTCACGCACCATAATATTTTCTAACATAATAGTTAACCCTCCAATTCCTAAATCTCCAGCTTGTCAGCCGGATACTTCTAAGATAGAGAGTTATGGGTGGATGAAGGTAACCCGCTTGGGGTGATAGATGTGATGGTCACCGCGCGCTGTCTGGGTGCGCCCCGGTCTGCGCGACCGCTGGCACATCAAGCGCGCGGCGCTGAACCGCGCGGGAAAAGCGCCGCGTCTCGCCTGCCCCCTTGTGAAATCACGGTGCAGGTGTGGGCGTGCCGGTGGGTGTCGCGCCCGGCGGGCTGTAGTTATTCAGCAGCCCGGCATACCCCGCGCAGGGCAAAAGCCCGGCCCAGTGCGAACTCAAGCTCATCTCCTGTGCCAGGCGGCATACTCATGCGCACAGCGTATCACGCTTCCAATCGGCGGCTAACCGATGCTTCGTCTACGATTGCGCCCAGGTGCCCCGGCCTGCCAGGGGCCAATCTATCGCGGCGGTCGCGACGTTTGGCGCGCGGCGTGGCTGATGTGCAGCGGGATAGATCGCAGTGCGAGCGATGCGCGGTAGACGGGGAAGTGTCAATGATTAACGGGCAGGCTCAGGGTGATGTGGGTGCCTTGCCCCGGCGCGGTCTTGATGTGGATGTGGCCGCCGTGCAGCCGCGCCCGCTCTTTGATGTTGCGCAGCCCCAGCCCATTCTGGTGATTGGGGGCGTTGGGGTCAAAGCCGCGCCCGTCATCGCTGATCAGAATCTGGAACAGGCGGGTATCGTGGCGCGCTTCAATGCGGATGTGCTGCGCTTCGGCGTGGCGGATGGCGTTGCTGATCGCTTCGTTGGTCATTTGCCGCACGGCTTCATAGGTCGTCGGCGTGAGCGGGGCCGGGCCGTCCGGCGCATCGATCTCGATGTGCATGTCCCCCGGCAGGTGCATGTGATTGACAATGTCCTCCATGCACGCGCGGATGGTTTGCTGGGCGAACGCGCGCGACTTCAGGTTCTGAATGTAGCTGCGAATATCGTCGATGACGGTGTTCAAATTCTGGATCACGCCATCCAGCTCAGCCTCGTGGAGGGTGCGATCTGCCCGCATCAGATCGATCTGCATACCGATGGCGTACAGCGACTGAATTACGCCGTCGTGCAGCTCCATGCTGATGCGCTCGCGCTCCTCAAACAGCGTCAGCCGGTTGCGCTGCTCGCCAAGCTGCGCCCCGGCAATCGCCAGCGCCGCGTACCCGGCCAGCGTCTCGATCAACCACTGATCTTCTTCGTGGAACGGCTCGCCGTCCTCGCGGTCGCACAGGTACAGCATCCCGTACAATTGCTGCCCCACGATGATCGGCACCCCCAGAAAGCTGTCCATCGGCGGGTGGTTGGGCGGGAAGCCAATCGAGCGCGGGTCGTCGCGGATGTGGTCGAGGCGGATGGGCTGGTGCTCTGTCATGAGCGCGCCCAGCAGCCCGCGCCCTTGCGGCAGGTCACCAACCGCCCGCACTTCGTCGTCCGTCATACCCGTAAACTTGAAAAACGCTAAATTTCCCGCCCCATCGGGGATGCCCAGCGCCGCATAACGCGCTTTGACGAGTTTGCGCGACGCCACCGCAATCCGATCAAGGACTTCGGCCACCGTCTCTGCCGCCGCCGCCCGGATAACATCAGACGCGATCTCTTTGAGCGTAATCAGGACTGACGACATATTATTCTCAGGATATTTGTCACTACAAGTCATGGATTCAGCCAAGTTATGCTAAGCAAGGCCACTGTAATTATGTATCATTCTCAGTGTAGCATGAGTGTACCGTCTAACGACCATTCCAGCGAGACAGACTTGATCCATGACTAAAATGATTCGTATCCTTATCGCGGACGATCATGCGGTGGTACGTGCGGGGCTGCGCGCCTTGCTCGAACGCCAGGGAAATCTTCGTGTCATAGCCGAAGCCAGCACCGGCGAAGAAGCTGTCGCCAGGGCACAGGAACATCACCCAGATGTCGCGGTGCTCGATATTCGGATGCCGGGGTTGTCTGGCATTGAAGCCTGCCGCCGCATCATTGAGTCGACCGAGGGCTGCCGGGTGATCATGCTGACCTCGTATGCCGAAGATGAGCTGCTGTTTGCCGCCATTCAAGCGGGCGCGTCCGGGTATGTGCTCAAGCGGATTGGCGATAATGAGTTGGTGCAAGCAGTCGAGCGCGTGAGCCGCGGCGAGGGGATGCTTGACCCGGCGATGACTTCGACAGTCTTCACCGAAATGCGCAAAGCGACGCAGGCGCAGCACGCCGCCGCCTTCGCCGACCTGACGCCGCAGGAGATGGCGGTGTTGGCGTTGGTGGCCGAGGGCCTGACCAACCGCCAGATCGCCGTCAAACTCTATTTGGGCGAGGGGACGGTGCGCAACTACGTGAGCAGTGTGCTGGCGAAAATCGGCGTTTCCAACCGCGCCGAGGCCGCTGCCTACGCCGTGAAGAACAACATCAACGAGTTGGTGCCGCCGTCCAGCCTGGATAAACAGCACGGCAGCGAGTCCTAACCGCGACCGCCCCCAACCGCACACCACACGCAACCAGGGCACCGTCACGCCGACGATGCCCTGGCTTTTTTGTGTTCACTGGTTCACGCGGGTGGCACACCGCGCCGCTATTGCTCGATCTCCGCTGCCGCAGATGCCGGCTCGGTGCTGCTGGTGCGCTGTTTGCAGTTGGGCACCACGAACACGGGCACGCCGCTGCCAGAGAGCACCTTTTGAGTCACGCTGCCGAACAGCCAGCGCCCGATCCCGGAGCGCCCGTGCGTGGACATGACAATGGCATCGACATGCAGCTTCTCGGCGGTCTCGACGATCAGCGAGGCCGGGTCGCCAGCCAGCACTTCGGCGCTGGTGGGCATGTGCAGCGTCGTGCGGATGTCCTCCGCCACCTGCTCCAGATATTCTTTCGCGCGCGGCAGGGCATCGGCAATGGCCGCGTCGTAATCGGGCACCACCGACGCCGGGGTCGGGTAAAAATCATACACTGGGAATTCGGGCACCTGCACCACCGTCAGCAGCGTGATGCGCCCAGTGGGGCCAACCAGCTTCTTGGCGTGCTCCAGCCCTTTTTCCGCAAGTGTTGATCCGTCTAATGGAACCAGCACATGGCTCAACATAATATTTTTCTCCCTCAGATGCACTATTTCACTTTCACCACATTTTCATCATCCCCCAAAGTTGGCTTCAGGTGTAGTGTCAAAGCTCTTGCGATCTGGCCGCAGTTCTACACTACTCGTGACAGCCTATTTGCGGTTAAGATGTTAAAGGTGATGATCGAAACCATTCGACCGAAAGCCATCGAAACACACTAACAAGTATTGAAACTCATTATGCTGGGTATAATTGACATTATTCACATTCGGACCAATGGCACCCATCGGGTATAGTGAGGGAACATGAAGCGGCAAATCAACACGGTCACCGCTGAAGCAGCAGCGCAAATCATCCAAAACGGTCAACGTGTCTTCATCACCGGCAACTGCTCCACCCCTGTCGAATTCTTCGAGGCGCTCGTGGCGCGGTATCAGGAACTCCGCGACGTTGAGTTGATCCAGATCCTCAGCATTGGCATGAAAGAGTTTGTGACGCCGGACATGATCGAACACATCCGGGTCAACAACCTGTTCATCAGCGATTACATGCGGCAGGCGGTCAATAACGGCACCGCCGATTTCACACCCGTCTTCCTCTCCGAAATTCCGAGTCTGTTCCGCAGCGGCATCCTCACCCCAGATGTCGCGGTGATTCACGTCAGCCCGCCAGATGAGCACGGCTATTGTTCCTTCGGTGTGGAAGTGGGCGTGACCAAAAGCGCCGCCGACTCCGCCCAGACAGTCATCGCGCAGGTCAACCCCTACATGCCGCGCACGCTCGGCGACAGTTTCATCCACATCAGCCACATCGACTATGTGATCGAGGTCAACACGCCGCTGCCGGAAGTCAAGCCGCAGCCCGCCTCGCCCATCCAAGACCAGATCGCGCAAAACATCGCCGAACTCATCCCCGACGGCGCGACGCTGCAAACGGGCATCGGCGGCATCCCGGACGCCGTGCTGCGCCGCCTGACCAACCACCGTAACCTGGGCATCCACACCGAATTGTTCTCTGATGGTGTGATGGAAATGATCGAATCCGGCGTGATCTCATGCCGTGCCAAAACGCTGCACCCCGGCAAAATCATCGCCGGCTTCGTGATCGGCACGCAGGCGCTCTACGAATACATCGACGACAACCCGATCATCGAGCTGCACCCCACCGAATACGTCAACGATCCGTTCATCATCGCGCAGAACGAAAAGATGATCTCGATCAATTCGGCCATCGAAGTCGATCTGACGGGGCAGGTGTGCGCGGGCAGCATCGGCACGTATTTCTATTCCGGCGTCGGCGGCCAGGTGGATTTTGTGCGTGGCGCGTCGCGCAGCAAGGGCGGCAAATCGATCATTGCGCTGCCCAGCACCGCCAAGAAGGGCACGCTCAGCCGCATCGTCCCGATCCTGAAACCGGGCGCGGGCGTGACGACCTCGCGCAACGATGTCCGTTACATCGCCACCGAGTACGGCATCGCCGAATTGTTCGGGCGCACGATTGCGCAGCGCGTGAACGCGCTTGTGAACATTGCGCACCCCGATTTCCGCGAAGACCTGCTGGAGCAGGCGCGCGAGCATTACGGCATCGGGCGCGTCTACGCGCTCAACGGCGTGAATTAATCTCACACAACACGGTCGGCGGGGCGTACCAATAATTCAGTACACCCCCCCCCCTGATTAAAACAACCACCCGCAACAAACATCCGGGAAGAAAACAGGCGGACC
>JAADYY010000340.1 GCA_010092805.1 Chloroflexota bacterium
TCGCCCCACTCACAAACGCCACTGGGTTGGGTAGCGATAACTGGCCGGGGATGAAATGAAGCACGGGATAATGGGCGTTGGGCAACCCATGTTGGCGCGCGCGGTCGCTCAGCGATTGTTGGCGGGGCTTGTCGTCGAAGTTGAGCAGCGCACGGAAAAAGGCTGCTTCGGTGGCGTATTGGTGGCGGTCGCTATCATGCGGGTGCCAGCAGCCCAGCACCCGGTCGAGCAGCAGCGCCACCTGCTGCGCCAGCGCGTCCACGCTGTAGCGGTCGGATGCTTTCAGCAGATCGGCCAAAGGCGCGCCAGAGTGCAGGGTTGCCTGCGCTGGCTTGTACAGCACCATACTCCAGCCGTCAACGGGGCCGACCGGCTCAACGCCGATAGTTTCGGGGATGTACGGCTTGATGCAGGCATCACGATCACGGGCGCGCTGGTGGGTTTGCCAGTGCAGCCGCTCGCAGTTGGCCTGGCGGTCGATCTTGGCGAAGGCCAACCCGTCATACAGGTTGCTGCGCCGCGGCTGGATCGACACGGCGATCACCTTTGCCTGCGACTTGCCCGCCTCGATGGTCTGCAGCGGCTCGATGGTGCCATCTGGATAAGCGGCGAACAGCCGCTCGATGATGTTGCGGTTCAATGCCGACTCACGCATTTAAAACAGCTCCTACAATGACTTGGCCTTATCCGATGGGCCTACAACTTCAGCACGATCCGTTCGTAGTCAGCGGCGCTCAGGCGTGGCGACTGCTCGTAGCCGACGGCCTTCGCCCGTTTCGGCACCTCGTCACGCAGCACCTCGAACGCCCGCGTGACTTCGATGGGGCCGGGCTGCGCCAGCGCCTCCAACAGCACCTCCGTGAACAGGCTGTTGCTGTGACCGCCGAGGATCAGCGATTTCTGGGCCGCGGTGGAGGAGGCGATCAACACTCGGCCTGCGCCACTCAACAGTGTCAGATCGACGGCTTTGGCCTCGAAGGCCGGCCCGGCTGTGCCATCCTTGGTGATGGCGGCGGCCCGGCGTGACAGCAGTCCAGCATCGCCACTAAGCGCGGCGCACGCACCGCTTCCACCCAGGCATCAAACTGCGCCATCGGGATGGCGGTGCCGGGCACATTGGTGTTTTCGAATTCGTGCGGGAGCAGATAGTAACTGCCGTAGATCAACCCACCGTGCCCGGAGTAGAAGACTAAGGCGGTCAGATCGGGATCGGCAGCGGCACGATCCCGCAGCCAGGCGAACCCATCCGCGATCTGGGCGGCAGTGGCCTCCCCATCGGTCAGCACCCGGATGTTGTCCGGCAGATAGCCGGCCCGCTGCGT
The DNA here is from genome assembly GCA_010092805.1 of Chloroflexota bacterium. GTDB lineage: Bacteria > Chloroflexota > Anaerolineae > Aggregatilineales > Phototrophicaceae > Flexifilum. The sequence goes on from JAADYY010000340.1 coordinate 1,323, forward strand.
CAGGAAGTCGCCGATCGCCCGCGCATCGGCCCGCGTGACTTCCAGCGCGTATTCCGGCTTTTTGGTCCGGCCCACGCCGATAATCAGGGCACAGCCGTGCGGAAACGGCGGGGCGGATGTCGCTTTGGCGCGTACCGTCACCGCTGGTGGGGGCTGATCGGGGGTGAGCGCGACCGGGCCGCCGGACGGCTGCGCTAGATCCAGCGTCGTGGCCACACGGTCAAAGGCCAGCGTTGCATAAGCCAGCACCGCATTCTGGGCCGCGCTGGGAAGCGCCGGATCGTTGAGCAGGCGCAGGGCAGCGGCGGTCACGCATAACCAGAAGGCGGTCTCGATGGACTCACGTAGGGTTGGGGCCATGTCCTCCATGTACGCCTGGATCGCTTCACGCAGCGGGGTGATCAGCCCCAGCGCGTGCGGGGCCGCCAAGCCGGGCACGGACTGGCCGGGCAAGATGGCACTGGCCAGCGCGGCACCCAGCGCGAGCCATTCCGACCACCCGTTGGGCGTGCTGGTGTCCATGAAGTGCAGCAGCGTCGAGACCTCCAGCGTCGCCCAGTCGAGTAACACCGGCGCGTCCTCGGCATAGAAGCGCGCATCCACCACATAAGGGCGGTCAGCGACATAGATGTGCGGCGCGTCCAACTGGCCATGCACAATGCCCAGCGGCATGATCACCGGGTAGGTGCCGGCCCAGCGCTCCGCATCCAGCGCCCAGGCCAGTGGATTGCGCAACACACGCTGGCCCACCACCAGGGCATCCGCCGAGTCAGCATCGGCGGTGAACGGGGTCAGTTGTTGCAGCCACGTGACGCCGGACTCACCGCGCCGGTCGAGATCCTGCGCCGGGTTAAGCGCCCGCAGAGCCGCGGCGATTTGCTGGATCGTGGCGCGGAGATCCGTGACCTGAACGGAGTCGCCGGTGAGCTGAGCGGTGAAGGGCTTGAGCCGCGCCACTTGATCCCCGGCTGCACACAGCAGCGCCAGCGCGTTGTCTCCTACCGCCGGCTCGGCAGCCAGCCGTGGAGTCAGGAACGGCAGCCGTTCCAGGCGGCGCTGGTTAGCGCTGATCGTCTCGGCTTCCGCCGTTTCATAGGTCTGCAGCAGGTAAAGGCCATCGGGATCTGCCCGGCGGCGGCCTTGCACATGCGCCACGGCGAGCCGCAGGCCGGGGAGGGGGCCGGGGAGATCGGTCACGGTGTGCGCGCCGAAGGTCAATGCGGGGGGAATGGGCTGTGACGCCGCTGGCGCTGGGCGGGTGCCGGGTGGCTGAGGTGGGACAACAGCGGGTGTGGAAGCAGGCGGCGGCGGGGGCGCAACGCCGCTGCACAGCGCGTTAGCGCTGCGGATCAGATCGTCGATCTCGGCGTGGTTCTGCGTCCCTTGACGGGTGCGGGCAACGGAGAGTAGGCGGGCTGTGGCGTGCTCGCCGTACGCCAAACATTGATGATCCATCGTTTGCCGGATGCAACGGGTGGCGAACTCAGCAGCGCCGCCGCTGAGATCCATACCGTAGAGGGTGGGATGACTCGGGTAGAAGGCGTCGGTCAGCAGCGCCTCGCGTTCACCCTCACGGCCAACGAGCGGCAGGATGATTTGAGTAGCGCGGGCTAGAAAATCGTCGGGCAGA
>JAADYY010000054.1 GCA_010092805.1 Chloroflexota bacterium
ATGTGGCCCGACCTCACGCACGGCGTCTTCACCCGGCATGGCGGCGTGAGCGCAGCGCCCTGGCAGTCGCTCAATTTGGGCGGCAATGTCGGCGATGATCCGCGCGCGGTGCGCAGCAATCATGAACGGATGTATGCCGCGCTGGGTGTTGCGGATGCGCGCGCCTGCACCGTCTGGCAGATCCACAGCACCGATGTGATCGTCGCCAACGGCCCGGTGCAGGGGCGGCGCTGGCTGGCCCACGCCGACGCGCTGATCACCGACCGCGCCGATACGCCGCTGTCCATGCGCTTCGCCGACTGTGTGCCGTTGCTGTTCCGCGACCCGGTGCGCGGCGTGATTGGGATGGCGCACGCCGGGTGGCGCGGTACAGTTGCGGGCATGGCCGCGCAAATGGTCGGCGCGCTCGCGGAGACCTACGGCAGCCGCCCCACCGATTTACAGGTCGGGATTGGCCCCAGCATTGGCCCGGCGCGCTATCAGGTGGGTGAGGAAGTTGTCGAGGCCGCGCGCGCCTACTTCGGATCGACCGATGAGATCGTACGCCGCGATCCAAGCGACGGTACGGCTTATCTGGATCTGTGGCGCGCCAACCAGCTCGATCTGGAGCAGTCAGGCGTCGGGCAAATCGAGATCGCGCGGATTTGCACCGCCGAGCGCACCGACGAATTCTACTCGCACCGCGCCGAACAAGGTCGCACTGGGCGCTTTGGGGCGGTCGTCGCGCTATGAGCATCGCGGCGAACATCGCGCAGGTGCAAGCCGAGATCGCGGCGGCCTGTGCGCGCGCCGACCGCGCCCCGGCGGGTGTGACCCTCGTGGCGGTGAGCAAGACGCACCCCCCGGCAGCGATCTTGCAGGCAGTTGAGGCGGGGCTGCGACATTTCGGCGAGAATCGCGTAGAAGAGTCCGAGACGAAGATTCCAGCGACCATCGCGCAAACGGACGAACCGCTCATCTGGCACATGATCGGGCATATTCAGAGCCGCAAAGCCAAGCAGATTCCGCCGCTGTATCAAGTGGTGCATTCGGTGGATACGCTCAAGCTGGCCGCGAAGCTGTCGCAGCAACTAACCGCAGCAGCGGATACACTCGATGTGCTGCTGGAAACGAACGTCTCCGGCGAAGCGAGCAAAGCCGGGTTCGCGGCGGCAGGTTGGCACACCGACCCCGCCATCCGTGAGCGATTGCTGGCCGAGATCGGGCAGATTGTGGCGCTGCCAGGGCTGAATGTACGCGGCCTGATGACGATGGCCCCCATCGTTGCAGACGCGGCGCAGACCCGCCCGATCTTTGCGGATTTGCGGCAGTTGCGCGATCTGCTGGCCGACTCGCTGCATCACCCGCTGCCGGATCTCAGTATGGGCATGACCGATGACTACCCGGTCGCCATCGAGGAAGGGGCAACGATTGTTCGCATTGGGCGGGCGATCTTTGGCGAACGCCAAACCGAACGATAAATCGCAAGTTACACGAGACATCAAACCGAAGCAAAGGATAATCACCCCATGATTTTGATCTACTACGCACTCGTCATCTTCCAATTCATCCTGCTCGCCCGTGTGCTGATGAGTTGGTTCCCGAACATTGACCACAATAACCAAATCGTGCGGCTGATCTACGACATCACCGAGCCGGTGCTGCGCCCCATCCGCAACGCGCTGCCGCAAACGGGCATGGCGATTGACTTCAGCCCGCTGATCGTCTTCCTGATCATCAGCGTGCTGACCCAGTTCTTGTTCCAGTTCTAGCCGGAGGCCGCAATCACAGCAGCTCACAGCGGGCGAACCAGCGATGATCAGCGGCTTGGGCTTGATATAAGATCAAGGCGGGTATGAAGCGCGTCTGAATTTTCCTGAGTCGCCCGCTGTGGCCGGGTGGCTCAACTTGTGTGCGCACAGAGAGCATGATATTATGTGCATCATAATGATCAACCCGTGGACGATTACGCACAACAAAGCTGCGCATTGTCATGCTGAAAGGGGCGGTTAATGCCATTAAACCGCAAGTTTGAAATCACCGATGCGCGGGGTGGGGCGGCGCTCACCATCCGCGTCGTGACCCAGGCGACCAAAACAGAGCTGGCCGGGGTGCAGGATGACGGCATCCTCAAGATTCGCCTGATGGCCTCACCCGCTGGCGACCCTGCCGCCAACCAAGAATTGGTCGATTTTCTGTCCAGCCGCTTGGGCGTCGCCAAAGACCGCATCGAAATTGTCGCTGGCTCCAGTGGCCGCGAGAAGATCGTCAGCGTCGAAGGCGTCAGCAGCGCTGAAGTCGAGGAAAAGCTCTCTGCGGACATCGAGACCTAACCGGATGTCCAGATGGCGTCAGTTCATCTGGATGACGGGGCTGATCATCGCAGCGTGTGCACCGGCAGCGTTGAATGACGCGACGGCACTGCCCACGCTCACTTTGATTCCCGTCACCGACACGCTGACGCCCACCCCTGTCACCCCCTCGCCGACCCCGCGACCGCTGCCCGGCCCAGCGGATTTGCTGCCGACGGCGGCGACTGCCTTTCCGAGCTTCGCGCCCACCCCGGAAGATCCGCTGCTGGCCACTGATCCGATTGCGGCGGAGTTGGTGGCGCTGGCCCGCCGCCAGATTGCCACCGAACTCGATCTGCCGTCGCGGCGCGTGCAACTGCTGGAAATCCAGCAAGCAGCTTGGGGCGATAGCAGCCTCGGCTGCCCGCTCCCCGACCAACCGTACACACAGGTCGAGGCGGCGGGCTATCGAATCAGGCTTGGCGCAGGCGACGCGACGTACCTGTTTCACACCGACTTCGACCGCATCGTCCGTTGCGACCCGGCCAATGATCTGTGGGTAGCGACGTTCCCGCCGACACCGGATGATCCGCTCGTCGCTGCTGATCCCAGTGCGGCGTTCGCGGTGGATACTGCGCGCCGGGCGCTTGCCAGCGACTTCGCTATCCCTGTGCAGCAAATTCAGTTGCTGGAGATTCGGCCTGCCACGTGGCCCGATGGCAGCTTGGGTTGCCCGAACCCGGACATCAGTTATACCCAAGCCGTTGAGACCGGCTATCAGATTGTGCTTGGCGCGGGCGATAACGCATACCTGTTCCGCAGCGGTTTCAGCAACAACCCGCGTCTCTGTGACCCGGCCTACACCACCCCATTGCCAAGCTTGACACCCACGCCAGAACCCACCGGCTCGATCACACCTGAAGTCACCGATCAAACAGACGGCTCAATCACGCCAGAACCGACCGAGCCGCCCGCCTGAGTGCGTACCGTTTAGTTCGGTGAGGGCAGCGGCTTGCCCATCTGCGCTTGCAGCCGCGCCAGCGACTCATGGGCGGCGGCACGCACCTCATCCTGGCGATCCCGCAGCGCGGCGTAAAGCAGGCGGCTGGTATCGAGCATCCCCAACTGGCCCAGATTGGCCGCCGCTAGGGTGCGTGTTTCGGCATCGCCCTCTTGCAGCGCCCGCAGCAGCATCTGATTGGCCCCATCGCCGCTGGGCAAATTCTCGCCCTGCTGGGCCGCCCAATCCTTGAGCCATTCGAGCGTATCCACCGTCGGTAGTGCGCGTGTATAGCTCTCGCGCCGCCCGTACTGGATCTGCTCAAAGGCTTCCTGCGCCGCCGAACGCACATACCATTCCGCGTCGTCGAGGAACGCGCGGTAAATGGCGATGAGCGCCCAGGTTGTGTTGATGCGCCGCAGCCCAAAGATGGCCGCGCGTCGCAGTTCCATCTCCTCATGGACAATCGCATCATTGAGGATGGGGTGCCCCTCATCTGGCAGCCCGGCGAACGCCTCGGCCATTGCCTGGCGCATCACATCCGAACCGCCCGAAAACGCCTCGACCATCGCGTTGAGCGCGTCGCCTGTGCCAATGGCGCTCAACGCCAGCCCCGCCGCCAACTGCACCGTTTCGGTTGGATCTTGACGCAGCAGCGCGATCAAATCGCTAATCACCTCTGGATCGCCAACCGCACCCAGCCCGAGGCACCCCAAACGCCGGATCGCCGGGTCGGCATTGCGGACAGCCTGCCGCAGCAGGCGGGTTACGCTTTTGTCCCGCGCCGTGATCAGCGCAGCGACGGCCCGTTCGCGCACGTGCGGGTACTGGTTCGGCGAAAGCAGCAGCACGCCCAACTGCCGCAGCAGATCGCCGCGCCAGGGCACATCGGTTGAGGCGTAGGCCAACCAACGCGCCAGCTCCGTGACGTTGTTGCTCATGATGTCGAACGGCGCGGTTGTCCGCTCACGGACGATGTCATCCAGCGGGACATTCATCCCGGCGTACACAAATACCTGCCTCCACGCCGCTTGTTCGGCGCGTGCTTGCAGATCTTCCGGCGCAGCGTCGATGAGCGACAGACTGGCGAGATAAGCCGCAAGATTCGGGTGGCGGAACTGATAGCGGTCGCCGCGGAAGCGCAGCAGCAGCCCACTCCGCCGCAAATCGCCCAGCAGACGGCCCTGCGGGGTGGCGGTTTCGCTATCCTCACCGTTGTCTGCCTGATCGGCTTGTGCGCCATTTTGCGCCGCCGCCCGGTCAGCGCGGCCACGACGCCCACGCGCTGGCTTGGCGGCTTCATCGCCCGCGGACTCCGCGCCCGCCGCCTCGGCTGCCGATGGGTCTGACGCGCCGTCCGCGCTGGCTTCGGCGGCAGCCAACGCCTGCAACCGCGCGCTGGTGATGTACCCGTCCTCGATTTGGACGACGCCAAGCTGAATGATCTGCGGCAGAATGTCATCCAACGCACGATCAGCGGGCAGATGACGCGCCAGATAGCCGCGCAGCCATCCCTCAAACCCGGCTTGCGTGGCGTCGTCGGCGTAATTCGCCCAGACCTTCAGCGTGAAATCGAACGGGGAGAGCGCGCGGCTGTTGCTCTGCGCGCGTGTGATGCTGGCCGCTTCAGGGACGGGGGCTGTTCTGCGCCCAGCGCGCCCCCCGGTACGCCCAATGAACGGCCAGGCCTGTGCCCATTTTTCAGCCGCTTGTTCGATGTCCACCATGCTCCAGGGGCGCATGAAGATCGGCGTCATGCCCAGGTCGGTGAGCGCGCCGTACCCCTGCGCTGGGCCAGCCACGATGATGAAATTCGCGCGGTACTGATTCAGCAGCGCCTTGAGCCAGGCCCGCGCGGTCGGGCGCTCTGCTTCTGGCAGATCGTCGTAGCCGTCGATCAGCAGCAGCGCCTGCCCACGATTGAGCCGCGTGTACAGAAAACGCGGGATCGTGCTGGCTGTCACGCGCCCGACGTTGTACTGCACCGCCCGGACAATCGGCTCGGCGGGGTCTACATCGGCGTTGTATTCGCCCCGGCTGGCGAAGTTCAAGTCGGCCATGTGAACATACACGGGGAAAAATTCGCCCAGCAGCGGCGTTTCATCAGACGCCGCTGCGTCCCCCTCAGTGTCGAATTTCTGGCGGCGTTCGTTGGCGAGTTGTTCTTGCGCCCGCTGCTCGATGACGATGCGCTCTTTCACACGCACCGCCCGATCTTTCTCGGTGAGGCTGGCCTCTTCTTGATCGAGCTGCTGCTGGATCTTGTCATCGTGGGTGTCGAAATCGATTTTACCCAGCGCGCGCAGCGCAATCGTCAGCAGCGCCGTCGTCCGCCCGCTGCCCGGCAATCCCAGCAGCGCCAACGCGCGGTCGCCCGTCGTCAGTTCATCAACGGACAGCGTTTCGATGTGATAGGGCGCGTGCAGGTACGGGTGATCATGCACTTTGGGCAGGTTGTCGAGCACACTCACCAGCAGGTCTTCTTCGCCCGGCGGTACCATCAGCCGATCTCTGGGGATGAAACGCGGCTCGATCAGCAGTTCGGAGAGCCGGGATGCCCCACCCGCCAAATGCCGCCGCTCAATGAGATCGACCAGATCATGGACGTAGCGGCTGTCCGAACTGCGGGTCGCGGAACTGCGTGCCTGTGACGCCCCCTCGCGCGCTGAGTCGGTCGCCGCGCTGATCAGCTTGCGCGCCCGGTAAACCCCGTACGCGCTGGCCCACCCCGCCAACACCCCTAAGCCGAAATTCTGCACATCAAAGCCCATGATCGCCCCCCATTCACTTGACTCACGTCAAAATCTGGTCGAAAAACAATAAATCAATCGCTGTGTGTTTGCATTTTATGATGGTTTTGTCCGTTCGTGGACAAAACTTGTTCCCAAAGATTTGCTGCACAAGATGTACAATGAGAAACAAGAAGCCCGGTTGACTGCGCTGCCTGGAACGCTGGTGTTAGATGATTGGATTATAGCCTGTGTCGAAATCGTGGAGCAAGCCAACCCCCTTGGTCGCAGCGGGAGCGAAAACAGCGATGCCATCGCGACAGACTATCTACATTGCCGCCGCTGAGTGGCGCTGGGTGATCCTTGTAGCGTGTGCGTTGGTGCTGCTGACGTTTGTCCCGCTGCTGTGGGTTGCGTTGATGGGCACGCCCAATTGGCAGTTCATGGGTGTACTGCACAACTATCAGGATGGGGCCACTTATCTCTCCAAGATGGCGCTGGGCGAAAATGGTTCATGGCTGGTCACCTTCCAGCACACCCCAGAACCTCATGCCGGTGCCTTCATTCAAGTGCTGTATGTACTGCTGGGGCAGCTCGCCCGCGTGATGGGGATGCCGTCGCTGGTGTTGTTTCATGTGGCGCGGGTGGGTGCCGCGCTGCTCATGTACGCCGCGCTCTACCAACTCGCCGCTTCGATTTGGACGCGGGTGCGCACCCGCCGCATCTTCTTCGTGCTGGTCGCGGTCGGGTCGGGGTTGGGGTGGTTGTTCGCCCCGCTGACACAGATCGCAACCTTCCCAGATTTCCCGCTGCTGCCAGAGGCATTTCCCCTCTACAGCACCTTCATGAACGTCCACTTCCCGCTGACGTTGGCGTGCTTGGCGCTGCTCGCGGGCATGTTTATCGTGGCGTTTCGGCCCGGCGCGGATACCGACCCGGCGCTAGATCATGCCTGGCCTATCGCTGGCTTCCTGAGTGTGGCGCTCGCGTTTTTGTACCCACAAGCGCTGGTACCCATCGGCGGTGCCCTGGGACTCTACATGCTCATCCGTTGGTGGCAGATGCGCCGCATCGATTTGCGCGGCTTACGCTGGCTGCTGGCCGTGATTCTGCCCGCTGTGCCCATCGCCGTCTACTACATGAGCGTCGTCAGCTACAACCCGGCCTTCGCCGAATGGAACGCGCAGAACATCACCCCCACCCCTTCACCGATCATCATGGCGATTGGGTTCGGGATTCCGCTGATCCTGGCGCTGCCGGGCATCTATCGTGCGGCGCGCCGCTTCGAGCGGGACGGCAACCGCATCATGCTGCTGTGGCTGCTGGCGATCATTGTGATGATTTATCTACCGACCAATATTCAGCGCCGCTTCGCCGTCGGCATGATGATCCCGATTGCCTACTTCGCCACCCGCGCGATGGAAGATGTCTGGATCGCGCGGATCAGCCGGCGTTGGCGCGGCTTTGTGTTCGTGCTGTTCATTCCACTGCTGGCGCTCAGCCAACTGTTTATGCTGTTTCTGCCGGCGCTCCCGGCGGTGTTCGGCAACCCGCAGTTGGCCCAGGGAGTCTTTTTGGAGCGCGATTACCGCATCGTATATGAGTGGTTCAGCCGCTCGCCCGAACCAGAGGAATTGGTCGTGTTGGCATCGCCGAACGCGAGCGTGTGGCTGCCCGGCTGGTCGGATGGCGCGCGGGTCGTTTATGGTCACCCTTTCGAAACGCTCGATGCTGAGGCCAAAAAACTGAGCGTCCTGGATTGGTACCTGGCGGCAGACGGCTTCGACTGCCGCGCGCTGCTTGAGCGTTGGGAAGTCGATTATATCCTCTACGGCCCGCAGGAGCGCCAACTTGGGGAAACGGTCGATCCGGCAGCCCAGACGGATGTCTGCGTCAGCGAACTGAACCGTGTCGTCAACCTGGGCAGCGTGACAGTTTATGCGCCATAGCTTGCTGATCGTCGCGCTGGGCGCGGCGCTGCTGATCCTCACTGGGTTGCGCCCGAACACGCTGCCCTTTGTGCCCGGCGCGCCCTTCTCCGACGCCGTGATCGCGCATTGGCCCGCCGCGCTGCACCTCCAGACTGCTGTCGTGGGCGCGGGTCGCTTTCCCGTCTGGCAAGAGACGATCCTGGCGGGGCATCCATTCGCGGCCAACCCACTCAACAAAACGGCTTACCCCTTGCAGTGGTTGGCGCTGATCCTGCCGCCCGCACTCCATCTCGATGTGATGATCATCCTACACCTGGTCATCGCCGGGGCAGGGATGTGGCTGTGGGCGCGCGCGCTCGGCTTGCGCCCGGAAGCGGCGGCGTTGAGTGCGTTGGCCTTCGCCGTAGGGCCGCGCCTGATCGCACACACGGGGGCCGGGCACCTCGATCTGGTCTATGCGCTGGCGTGGTGGCCCTGGCTGATGGCCGCCGTCCGCCACGTGATCACCGCGCCGGGCCGCAACCTGGCGGCGGTGCTGCGCCTCGTGATCGTCGCGGCGCTGCTGTTCCTCGCCGACACACGGCTGAGCTTGTTCGCCTTCACGCTGGCTGCCGCCTACGGCCTGGCGCTGATCGTCGGTGCGCGCCGCTGGCGGCGCATCGCTGAGCTGATCCCCGCTGTGCTGCTGTTTCTGCTGCTCACCGCCGCCGTGATCGTGCCGCTGCTGCTGTGGCGACCTTACCTCAGCCGTGCCGAACTGACCCCGGCGGACGCTGCCGTTTTTTCGCTGGAACCAAGCCAACTGCTCGGCCTGATTCTGCCGCCGCACAGCGGTGGGATCGAGACGATTGCCTATCTCGGCCTGCCGATTCTGGTGCTCGCCGGGATCGCCATCGCGGCGCGGCCCCGCCAGCACGCCCTGTGGTGGATCGCAGCAGTGATCGCGCTGCTCTACGCACTGGGCAGCAACGGCCCGCTGTGGCCGCTGCTGGTCGAGGCGGTGCCGGAGCTGCTTTGGTTTCGTGTCCCGGCGCGCGCATGGCTGATCATTGCGTTGATCGCGCCGCTGCTGGCGGGATACGGCTTGCAGACCCTGCTCGCCGCTGTCGAGCGAGTCAACACGGGTGGGCGCACAGGGATGCGGCGTGTACGCCTGCTGGTGATCGCGGGGATGGGTGCAGCGCTGGCTTGCGGGGCGTTCACTTTCGCCGCGCTGCCGCTGCCGCAAACCGTCGGGATCGGCGTGTTTGTGATCGGCGGGGCGTTCGGCGCGCTGCTGCTGATCGCGCTGGCGGGGCGGCTGTCGTCAGCGCGGCTGACAACACTGCTGCTGTTGATCGTGTTCGCCGATCTGGCGTGGTTTGGGCGCGCGTGGCTGGAATGGCGCGGCCCCGACGACTGGCTTGAGCCGTATGCGCCGCTGGCCGAGCGCCTGATCGCAGAGTCACCCGCGCGCATCTACTCGCCGACGTACAGCCTGCCGCAGCAGGTCGCCGCTGCACATGGCCTGCGGATCTTCGGCGGCGTCGATCCATTTCAATTGCGCGGCGTCGTTGACGCTGTGCATCAAGCGGGTGGCGTCGAGCGAGGCGGCTATGATGTCGTCGTGCCGTCGCTGACGGGCATGGATGGCGACGATCTAACGACGGCGAATCGCGGGGCCGTGCTCGACACGGCGCTGTTGGCGCGTTGGGCCGTGACACACGTTGTCGCCGCCTATCCCATCGATCAGCCGGGGCTGGCGCTCGTGGATGTCGTCGATGATGTGTACATCTACGCCAATCAGAATCAGGCCGTCGATCCGGCGATTTCGCTGAATTTTGACCGCATCGCCAACTGGCCGCGCAATTGGCCAGATCTGCCGGAGCGCGGGCGGGTGGTGCGCATCAACGAGACCACCGCCACCGCCACCTTGATCGCGGGGGTGGGGCTGCTACTCACCTGTGGCCTGCTGATTCTGTTCTCTGTGTATAATCCACAAGCATCCCAATTATCCACCGCGCCAGATCACCTAGATCGTGAGGAAAGCTCGTGATGCGCCGATTCATCGTCGTCTTCGGCTTGCTCCTGTGCGGATCGCTGCTGTACACCGCCGCCGCGCAGGATTCCGTGACCAACGAAGTACCACCCATCAGCTACGGCGAAACCGTCAAGGTCGCGTTCGCCGCGCCAAATGCCGCTATCACCCTGCCGTTTGAAGGGCGCTTCGGCGATGTATTGCGGGTGACTGTAGAAAACCTCGACGGCGCGCAGACCCGCCTGCAACTGGTCGATCCTGCTGGCCGCCCTCGCTTCGCCGGGCCGGTTGACCCGGTGAATAACCCACGCGTGAATGATCTGGTGCTGTTCACGACGGGCACGCATCGGTTGGTGCTGACGACGGCCAATGAGACGGTCGGCACCGCCAATGTCACCCTGCTGCGCGACGATCTGCCGCTGCTGCGTGCCGAGGGCAGCCTGCTCACCTTCGACGAGGGGCGCGGGCAGCAGTTCGCGCGTTACGTCGGCGACCCTGGGGTCAACATCACCGTTAACATGACGTTCATCGAAGGTGAGTCGCGCTACCCATCCATGACCATCTACGCCGAAGACGCCGCACCGATCATGGTGAGCGGCTTGGATGCCGAAGCGCTCATCATCAACCTGAACTTGCCAGAAACGGGTGAGATCGTGGTGCAATTTCAGCACCTATTATTCTCGGATGCCGTTTATCGAGTGATTGCTGGTCTGCCCGTCGGCTGATTCATCCCTGTAACCCCATCTGCGTGCCTATCTATGCCCATAGAGGATCGCTGTTTATGCCCGAACGCTCACTAACCCGTCTGCCCCTACTGATCCTCGCCTTGACGCTGCTGGTGCTGTTTCATCGACTGCTGCTCGGTGAGGTGTTTTTCTGGGGGCTGCCGTCGCTTCAGTTTTATCCCTGGCGCGACTACGCCTTTGATCTGCTGCGCGCCGGGCAGCTTCCGCTCTGGAATGACCTGAGCGGGGCAGGTGCGCCGCTGTTCGCCAATTATCAATCGGCGCTGCTGTACCCGCTGAGTTGGCCAGGGTTCGTGCTCCCGCTCGGATCGACGATGAGCGTCGTGGCGGTGCTGCATCTGTTCATCGCTGGCTGGGGCATGTGGCAGCTCACCGGGCGGATGGGCTTGCCGCCGCTGGGGCGTGCGCTGAGCGCTTTCGCCTTCGCGCTGACGAGTTATCTGGTGGCGCGGTTGGGCACCTACCCGGTGATCAGCACGGCGGTGTGGCTGCCCTGGCTGCTGTGGGCGCTGATCGGCTGGCTGGCGCTGGGACGGCTGCGCAGCGGCGCGCTGATCGGGTTGTTCGGCGCGCTGATGCTACTCGGCGGCCATGCCCAGACTGCCTGGTACAGTTTGCTGCTGGCCGGGCTGTTCGCGCTGTGGTGGACGCTGCGCCCCCACCCGATCCCGGACACCGAAGCAGCGTCATCATCAGGTGGGCTGCGCGCCCGCCGGCTGATCACGGCTGGCGGGTTGATCGCACTCGGTGCTGGCGTGGCGGCGCTGCAACTGCTGGCGACGGCGGAACTGCTGAGCACGTCGCAGCGCTCGGCGGGTGTCGAGTTCTATTTCGCCATGAATTTCAGCTATGCCCCGGCGCGCACACTCAATTTCCTGATGCCGCACATCTTCGGGACGCCCGCCGATGGCAGCTTCCTCACCGAAGGCGCGTATTTCGAGGACGCCGTGTACATCGGCCTGATCCCGTTGGTTTCAGCCTTTGCCGCCGTGATCGCGTGGCTGCGCCGTCGCCCTGACCCGGATCGCCCGGCCTACTTCGCCCAGACGCCGTTCTGGCTGCTCATCGTCGTCATCGGCTTTGTCTTCGCGCTGGGCAGGTTCACTGAGATCTTCCCGTTCCTTTACAACAACATCCCCACGTTCGATCTGTTCCAGGCCCCGGTGCGCTGGCACCTATGGACTGTTTTCGGCTTGAGCCTGCTGGCCGGCATCGGTGCGGTGGAGTGGCGGCGGTCGCTGCGGGTACGCCGCCGTTCTCGTTTAGTCACTTTGGCCGCCTTCGCCGCCGCGATCCTCGCTGCGCTCGCGCTGATCTTCATGGCTGATGCGAATGTCGGTCTGCGGATCATCGCGCAGGCCATTATCGCTGCCGGGCTGGTCGGTGGGGCGGCGGGGCTGCTGAGTCTGGTGCAGCCGGAGCGCGCCAGCCGCCGCTACGGGCTGTGGGTCGCGGGCGTGCTGCTTCTCCTAAGTGTCGATCTGGGGTGGGCGAATTGGGGCCTCAACCCGACCGTGCCTGCCGCGTTTTACGATCAGCGCACGGTTTCCACAGACGACTCAGCGCGAGCGTACTGGCCCGCCGAGATTGAGGCGGCTGTCACCTTCGATGAGTTTTTCCGCTTCGATGATTACCGCATCGCCACAGATGATTGGCAAACGGTGCGGGCCAGCGAACTCCCCAACCTGAACATACTAGACGGCGCGGCGCTGCTCAACAACTTCGATCCGCTGCTCGCCGGGCATCACCTCACCTACCTCAGCTTGATCGAGAACAATCCAGACGCTCAGGACGCGCTTTATCAGGCGAGCGGTGTCAGCGCCATCTACGCCGGGAGCGCCACCGCCGAGCCGCTTATCCACAGTGTGGCACGCGCCTGGCTGGTCGAATCGGCCTGTTGGCACACCGACGAAGCCGCGCTGATCGAGGCGCTGACCGATCCGGGTTGGAGTCCTCAACAAATTGTGCATCTGATCGGTGATGGTGATTGCCCCGCCGCCGAGAGCCGTAGGAGTGCGGTCGGCGAAGTGGTCGCCGTGCAAGACGATATTAATCAACTGACACTCCAGGTTGATGTCAATCGCGCGGGGTGGCTGGTGCTCGCCGACACGGATTACCCTGGGTGGACAGTGACTGTTGACGGTCAACCCGGCGTGATCGAGCGGGCGAACCTGGCATTTCGGGCCATCGCGCTGGAACCGGGCACGCAGACGGTCATCTTTGATTATCAGCCGGGGTGGCTGCTGCCCGGCGCGCTCGTGAGCGTCATGTCGCTGCTGGTACTTTTGGTCTTGTTCCGCGCGGGTGCCGTCGGGCGCGAAACCTGAAGCCCGCCACCGGTCGATCCACCGTACAATACAAGCATATAGCCAACCCGTTACGTAGGTGTGGACACCAAAGGCAACCGATGTTTTTCTCACCCACTCCCAGCCGATCACGGCGGCTGCAACTGCGCTTTTCGGAGCGCAAGTTTCTGCTGGCCCTCGGCGACATCATCGCCGTTGTCATCTCCGTGCTGATCGCGTTGTTCGTCTGGTCATTGGCCGATCCAGCGCGGACGTTTTCGCTGGAATTCATCCTCTCAGAGAGTGTGTGGTTTGTGGTGCTGGCCGGGTTATGGCTGCTGCTGGCCCGCGCCAACGACTTCTACGACCTGCGGGTGGCCTCCAGCCTGCGCAAGACGCTGCGCCGCCTGCTGACGATCACCGCGCAGACGTGGATCGTCTATCTGCTGGTCTTCTTCGTGATTTCCACCCGCGATGCGCTGCCGCGCCTGTTTATCTTGTATTACGGCGTCGCTTCGGTCATCTTGATCGGGTTGTGGCGCGTGTGGCGACCAGCGTTGCTGGGCTGGGCCAGCCAACCCCGCCGTACTTTGATCGTCGGCACCGATTGGTCTGCCGAAACGATTATCGATACGATGCGCGACTTCGCCGGTGACGAGTACGATTTGCGCGGCCTGATCGGCTCGTCTGAGGAGGTCGGGCGCGTGATCGGGGGCGTGCCGGTGCTCGGCAGCGCGGCGGACCTGATGAACTTCGTCCACCGTGACCGCATCAGCGAACTGATCATCACCAAAACGCACAGCCTGAGCGGTGAGATGTTTCAGGCCATCATGGATGCGTACGAACAAGGCATCACCGTGATCCCGATGCCGCTGCTGTACGAGAACATCACCGGGCGCGTGCCGGTGGAGCATGTGGACAATGATTGGGCCGTCGTCTTTCTGCCCATCCAGACCAACGGCAGCTTCGATCCCTATCCATTTTTGAAGCGCTTCATCGATCTCAGCCTGGCGCTCGTGGGGTTGAGCGCGTTCCTCATCACCTTTCCGTTTATCGCGCTGGCCGTCCTGCTCGACTCGCGCGGGGGAATTTTCTACGCCCAGAAGCGCGTGGGCCTGAACGGCTGCACCTTTTCGATGTACAAGTATCGCTCGATGGTCGCGGACGCCGAGGCGGTGACCGGGGCTGTCTTCAGCGAGCGCGGCGACCCGCGTGTGACCCGCGTGGGTCGCTTTCTGCGCAAGACCCGTCTCGACGAACTGCCGCAGGTGCTCAACATTCTGCGCGGCGATATGAGCGTGATCGGCCCACGCCCGGAGCGCCCGGAGCATGTGCACCGGCTCACCCAGAAGATCCCGTTTTACCGCACCCGTCTGATCGTTCGGCCCGGACTCACGGGCTGGGCGCAGGTGCGCTACGATTACGGCTCCACTGACGAGGACGCGCTGATCAAACTGCAATATGACCTCTACTACATCCGCCACAGTTCGCTGCTGCTGGATGTGAACATCATTCTGCGCACGGTGGGCAAAGTCGTCACGATGAGCGGGGTCTAACCGACGATCATGCGAGCACGGCGCTGGGCATTCATCCTGCTGGCCTTCTACCTCGTCTTCATCGGCGGCAGCCCCTACTACAATCAAGTGTTTGCGGTGCGGGTGTTTCATCACGCTTTCGTCACGGTCGTGCTGGTGCTGTGGCTGGTCAATCGGCTGCGGCGGGGGCACGGATTCCCACGCACGCCGATCAATCCGTTGATTCTCGCCGCCGTTGTCGTCTGGGTGATCACGGGCGCGCTCAGCCTTGACCCGCGTGTGGCGTTTGAGAGTCTGTGGTTTTCACTCGTTCACCTGATCCTGTTCTTTGTGATGGTCGATTTGCTGCAACAGGGGCAGGCGCGGCTGCTCATGGAGACACAGTTTCTGCTGGCGGCGTTGGTCGTGCTGATCGCCGGAGTGCAGTTGGCGTCTTGGTATTTCGGCCTCGGCCTGCTGCCCGAAACCGACATCGGTTGGGCCAGCGTGATCGGGCCGGGGGCCTGGCTGCCGCTGGAATCGCCGCGCCTGAGCCTGCCGCTCGGCGTGACGACATGGCTGGCAGCCTACACCGCGCCGCTAGCGATCCTGGCGGCGGGTTGGGCACTGACCGTGCGCCAGCGCGATTTCCGGGTGGTGTTATGGCTGCTGGCGGCGGCGCTGGTCATCGTCTTGATACTCACCAGTTCGCGCGGCGGCCTGATCTCGCTGGCGGTCGGTGCGGGCCTGCTGATTGCGCTGCGCCTGACGCACAACCCGCGTTTCCGGCAGTTGATCCGTCGTCCGGTGGGGGCGCTGGCCGTCGGCGCGGTCGTGATCGTCGGCACGGCGGCCTTCATCGGGTTTATCGTCTGGCAATCGCAGGGCCGCGATGCAGGCGATCTGCTGCGACTAAACCTGTGGCAGAGCGCGGTTACCGCGTTCCGCGACGATCCGCTGACCGGGGTGGGGCCGGGGATGTTCGGGCGTGCGGCGCGCCTCTACCGCGAACCCCTTTACGTCGATGATCGGCTGAGCACCGCGCACAACATCTACCTACACACCCTGGCCGAAACTGGCGTGATCGGGGCCGTCGTCAGCATCGGGTTGGGCAGTGTGGTGATCATCACATGGTGGCGGCTGTGGCGCACAGAGCGCTCACGACCGCGCCAACTGCGGCTGGAAGCGAGTTTCGCCGCGCTGGTCGGCATCGGTACGCACAGCATCTTCGACACCTTCAACACCACCCCGCTCATGCTGTTGATTCTGCTGTTGGTGGCGCTGAGCATCATCAAACCGCGCTCGCGGGTCGATGCGCTCACGAAGTCATCCGCGCCGCTGCCAACCGGCTCACCCTGGGTGGCCGCCGCGACCGCCGTCGTGCTGGTGATCTACGGGTTGGCCTTCATCCAGTTCGACCGCGCCCACAACCACTTTCGGCTGAGTTTGACTCAGGCCGCCGACGCGCTAGATCAGGCCGCGCAAGCCGCTGCCATCGATCCACACCTGCGGCTCTACGATTTGCAGATCGCCTACCTCACCGCACAAGCCGCCGATCTGGACACCGAAGCGGGGCTGAATGCTGCGCTTGCCGCCTACGACCGGGCGTTGGCGCTCGAGCCGACCTGGGACACCGGCTGGATCAACCGGGCGGCGCTGGCCGAACGACAGGGCGACATCGACGCGGCGCTCGCGGCGCTGGAGCGCGCCCATGCGATCAGCCATCTCAATGGGGCGGTTCAGCAGTGGGCGCGGCTCGCCGATGCCCACGCCGCCGCCGCCCCCGACTTGATCCGTGAGCGCTACCTGAGCTACTCATCAACGCTGCCGCTGGCCGATTTCTGGATGGAAACGCCGTTACGCCGCGCCGCCATCGCCGAATTCACCTCCAATGAGGCGATCTCACGCGATGTGCGTTACCGGGTCACGGCGGCGCACTGGCCGGAACGGACGGCGGCACTGCTCCCCGACGATCCGGTCACGGCGGCGGATTACTGGGTGCTGGGCGAACATGCCCTCACCGCCGACAACAACCCAGAACAGGCCGTCGAGCACTTCACCGCCGCGCTGGCACGTGGGCCGCTCTATCCCGGCGACTACTTTGCGTCGCGCGGGCGGGCACAGCTCACCCTCGATCCGTCAGCGGCAGCCGCGCGTGATCTGGACATCGCCGCGCTGCTGGTCACCCTTTACGAATCGCCGAATGCGATTCGGGTGGCATTAGCAGAAACACCTGAAGCAGTTCAAGCACTACGCCTCACGGCAGTGCCGTTGCGCGTCATTGAGCAGAATTTTGAGGCGGTGTTGTATCAAGGGCGGCGCGGGTCGTTTGAGATCATACCGGAGATGCGTCAGCCGGGGCCGGGCACAATGGTCTTGCAGCCACTCTACGACTTGGCGGCGGATTTCCGCGCCAACAGTCAGACCGACATCGCGCTGAACGTCTACCGCGCTATCCTTGATCTAGCGCCCGATGAAGCGCGCGCCCGCCAACAGATCGCGGTGATCACAGGAGCGGCACCGTGACCCAGTTCAGCACGTTGATCAGCCGCGCCGTCACGACGATTCTCTTTGCCTACCTGATCCTGATCGGCGGGACGTTCAACGGCTTGCTGATGCCGCAGTTCCGGCTGCAAACCGTCGTGATGCTGGGCGTGCTGGTCACCGCCTGGCTGCTGATCCGCTGGCGGCGCGGCTGGCGCTGGCACCGCACGCCGCTCGATGTCGCCTTCGTCATCTGGATCATCGCGTTTGCGGTGTCGCTGTTGGCTAACAACGAGGTGTGGCGGCGCAGCTTGATGGGGCTGTGGTACATGGGCGCGTACATTGGTGCGTGGTATGTGCTGCTCGATGCCCTCGCCAACCGCGCCCTCGACCGGCACACTCTGGTCGATGCCCTGCTGATCACCACCGTGATCGTGGTGCTGTTTGGCTACCTTCAGTTTGGCAACTGGCTGGCTGGCGGCGGGGGCGGGCTGTTGCTACGCCCGGTGAGCCTGTTTGGCAACCCGAATGCGCTCGCCGGGTTTCTCGTCGTCCCCATCCCCTTCATCCTCGGTCGCATCCAAACGCCGGAACGGCGCGGGCGCGGGCTGCGCCGCGTGGTGATGGGCGGCTACGCATTCTTGACGGTCGGTTTGCTGGCATTATCGTTTTCCCGCGGCGCGTGGATCGGGTTTGCTGCTGCACTCGCCGTCCAGATCGGGCTGATCCTGCTGACCTACGACCGCTTCTCGCTGCGCTACTGGCGGGCTTGGTGGGCGGCGCGCAGCCGTGCGGGCAAACTGCTCGCCAGCGGAGCCGCTGCTGCGGTGATCACGGCGGGAGCGGCTGCCGCGTTCCTGGTGCTGTCGACGCTGCTCACACCGGGGGGGCGCTCGCTGGATTTACGCACTTTCATTTACGATTCCGCGCTAACCGCCTTCGCTGAGCGGCCCATCGCCGGGGGCGGGTTGTTCACCTTTGGCGCGGATCTGGCGCGGCTGAATTCGACCCCGCCCACCGAACCGCACAGCCACGCCCACAGCCTGCCGTTCAACGTCGCTGCCGAACTCGGCCTCGTGGGGTTGACCGCTTTGGCCGTGACTGTCGTCCTCGCCCTGCGCACCATCCGCCGCAACTATTTGGATCTGCCGCCGCGTGAGCGCCATGTGGTGATCAGCGCAGCGGCGGCCTGTGCCGGATTTGGTGTCCATCAACTCCTCGACCTGCCCGCGATGATACCCGCGATTGCGCTCACTGGGCTGCTAGCGCTGATTGTGGCGGCGGCCCCGGTCACGCCAACGGTGTGGGCGGCGCGGCGCGGGCGTTTCGTAACGACGGGGATCGCGCTGCTGTGGTTGGGCTTGATCGTCAGTGGGTTGTGGAGCAGCAGTGTTTACAGCCAGTACATGAGTGTGCTCACTGAGGCGGCCACCAGCGGCGACTATCGGCGTGGGGGCGAGCAGCTCACGGCGGTCATCAACGCCGACCCGGCACTGGCAGCGTATCACCATCAGCAGGGGATGCTGTATGGGCTGGCCGCCGAAGCGGGCGACCCATCCGCCCGTGATGCCGCCATCGTCGCTTTTGAACGATTCGTCGCAGCGCAGCCGGAATACGTTACCGGCTGGGCGAATCTCGCTGCATTGTCTGCCGCCGCTGATGACGTCGAACGCACAACCGCCGCATTAGAAGAAGTCTTGGCGCGTGCGCCGACCGCCTGGGCACTGACCATTGGCCTGGGCGACCTCGCCGAGTCCGTCGGTGCCGACGCTCTAGCCCAACGGATTTACGAAGCGGGCATACAGGGTAACCCGAATATCATCTTATCTCCCGCCTGGGGCGATTCGAGCCTGCGCCGTGAACTGGTCGCCGCTGCGCCACCCGTTGCAGATGGTGCGGCGGCCCTCCGCCTGCTCGATTCTGGCGATGTGGCAGCCGCACAAGCCCTCTGGAATGCCAGCATCTTTTACAACTCCGGAGCGCCAGGCGCACAGTTCACGAGTCTGCGGCTGGCGCTAGCGAACGGCGATATCGCTGCTGCCGAACAACATGCACAAAATATTGACGGCAGCGTTAACGCGGAATATCAAGCGTGGCGGTTGGTGAGTCAGGCGCTGATCGCACGGGCAAACGGCGATGAAGTCGCGGCCACCCGTCATCTCGACACTGCAAATGCGCTGTTTGAGCCGCCGCCGCTCGGCCCAGACTGGGATTTAGGGGCAAACGTTACGTATATTCAGTTCCTGCGGTCTGGCATCCCGCGCCAATTTCTGCCCAGCGTCGGCTACGACGGCACCGATCCATTGCTGCGTTACGCGCTTGACACAGCCCAGCGTGCTGGAAACCCTCGCTGACAGCGCGCTCAAACAGCCGTAACCGAACCCAACCTGATCCAAGCGGATGTTTTTCATCGTGTGTGGGCTTTTGCATGATAATGACTATATGAA
>JAADYY010000341.1 GCA_010092805.1 Chloroflexota bacterium
GGACTCGCTTGTGGACTCGATGCGCGCTTTACATCAGGCCGTCACGGGCATAAGTTGCATAAAACAGGAAGCGCGCCACCAGCTCAGATGCCAGCACAGTGACGAAGGCTGTGTAGGCGAGCAGTGACACTGCCCGCACCCGATCCTGCCGTACGGCATTCTGATACAGGAACAGGCCCAACACCCCCGCCCCAACAAAGACCAGTGCCATCCGCAGCGCGAACAACGGGCCAAAGTCACCCAGCAGCATGTTGGCCGTCTGCTGAGCTGCCGGGGTATCGGTAACCGCCAGCGAGGCAGCGAACAGCGGCGTGATCACAAAGTGAACACCCGCCATGACGATTGCCACCAGCGACAGCCAGCGCAGGCTGCCGTTGAGGAGCCGCAACTGAGTCTCCAGTGCGGGGTCGCTTTTACGCTTCAAGTAGGCATAGTTGGCGACGAATGCGACACCGATACTGAGCGCCCCCAGCAGGAAGGTTGTGGCAAAGAACCCCACCGGGGTTGCAAGGGTATTCCATCCGGGGACAGCGGGTAGACTGAAATAAACCATCGACATGGTGTAGACTAATCCCAGGCCCAGCAGCCCGGTAATAATCGCGATCAAATTGCGGATGGTGGGGCTGAGAATCTTGCGCCATTGCAGTATGGCGAACAGGAATCCGCCCACCGCAAACAGCACCCCAAACAGAATCTCCCGGCTGAGCCAGGAACTGCCGAGATGGGTAAGGGCGCGCGGCGCGTTGAGTGGGGTGCCCAGGTGCAGCAGCGATGCAATGAATCCGGCAACCAGTACCACGCCGATGGGCAGCAGCGCCCGGTCGCTCATCTTATCCGCTTCTTCGACACCCGCCGAGCGCGCCGCGAAGAAGTGTACCGCCCCCAGCAGCAGGAATGCCCCGACTGACATCTGCGCCAAAACCGTAAAGACCACCAGTGACAAATCACTCGTATTCATAACAGTCTAGACCTCCTCTGGATTGGCGATGGAGACCCCGCCTTCATCGGCCCGCACCACGTCTTTGTGGGGCGTGAATGTCGTATTCGGATTGGTGATGGACGGATCTGGGAATGGGAAGAACTGCCCCGCATCGCCATGCTGGGCGCGCAGGTCGTCGATTGGCCCGAATTCCAGCACGCGCATCTGGCAAGCCGACACACAGGCAGGCTTCTGCCCGGCATCCACGTAGTCAAAGCAGAAATTACACTTGGTCATCACGTGCTTCGCTGCATCGAACTGCGGCGCACCGTAAGGGCAGGCCCACTCGCAGTAACGGCAGCCAATGCACTGCTCCTCATCGATGAGCACAATACCATCCTCGTCGCGCTTCCAGATGGCCTGTGACGGGCAGACTTCCAGACAAATTGGGTTATCGCAGTGGCTGCACGCCGATGACAGATAGTAAGCGAAGGTATTGTCGATCAGCGCGTCGCCGCGTTCGAGGTAGTTGCCGCCGCTGATTTCGTACACGCGCCGCCACAGAACACCGACCGGTGTATCGTTTTTATCTTTACAAGCGACCTGACAGGCTTTGCAGCCAGAGCAGGCGCTCAAGTTGATGTAAAAGCCGAGTTGATTGTCAGCCACAATAATCTCCTTTGTTCCCTAAGCCTTCTCGACCTGGCACATGATGGTATGCTGGGCGTTACCGAAGGCAATCGGTGTCCAGCGTTCGCTGGTGAGCGTGTTCACGCAGCCGCCCACATCAACGCCGTCAGCGTCCGGGCTGTACCAGGCACCCTGCGGCACATCGATGACACCGGGCATGATCCGGTTGGTTACCCGGCAGACGGCCTGAAGAGTCCCCCGGTCGTTAAAGACTCGGATGGTATCGCCGTCTTCAATGCCACGCTCCCGCGCGTCTTTCGGGTTGATGGTGACGCGCTGTGGGAAGGCTTCTTCCAGCCAGTCGTTTTCATGGTGCGTGGAGTGAACGCGGTGCAGGTAGTGATGGCCGATGGCTTGCAGCGGATATTGTTCCGCTTCTGGGCCAAACGGGCTTTCCCACTCCTGAATGTATTTCGGCACTGCCGGGATTTCTTCCGGGTTCCCCATGTCAAAGAGTTCCCTGGAGAAAATCTCGATTTTGCCCGATGGCGTCGGCAGCGGATTTTCCTCAGGATCGGCACGGAAGTCCGCAAAGGCGACAGCCGGTTCGGTGATTTGCAGCGTGTAGACGCCCAGGTTCTGCTCGATAAACTCGTCAAGCGTGGGGGCATCCGGGAAGCGCCCAGCGCGGTAGTTGTTATCCAGAATCCACTCGATCCACTCGCGCTCGTCGCGCCCTTCAGTGAATGCTTCCTCGACGCCCAGACGTGCGGCGATGTCTGCGCAAATGCGGAAGTCGCTCTTCGTCTCAAACGGTGGTTCCAGGATTTGAGGCGCGATGAACACATCATCGCCGTACTTCCAGCCATCCTGGAGGCCCCAGGTCTCGAAGCCCATGCAGGCGGGCAGCAACAGGTCGGCAAACCGCGCTGTGGAGGTCAGGAAGTGATCCTGCACGATCAGGTACTCGACCAGGCTCTCGTCACGCAGGATTTCTGCCGAGCGATTGGCGTTGCCGTGCTGGTTGACCAGACAGTTGCTGGCAATGGTGTAAATCAATTTGATGTTGCTATCCAGCGAGTCGGCACCAACCACGCCGTCGGCGGCGGTCATCTCGGTACCGCGCACAGCGGCTTCTGACCACAGGAACGATGGAATGCTGGCCGCGACGCCGTTTTCGCCGCCGGGGACGTTCCACCAGATCGGCCCCCAATCTGGCGCTTGATAAGCGATACCGCTGGCCCAACCGCCGGGGATGCCGACGTTGCCGGTCAGTGCTGGGAGCACACACCCGGCCCGGACGACCTGCTCGCCGTAAGCGCGGCGCTGCATACCGTAGCCCTGATAGAGCACACCGGGTTTGATTGTCGCGTATTCGCGGGCAATCTGGATGATCTTCTCGCGTGGGACGCGGGTAATCGCTTCTGCCCATTCTGGGGTCTTGGGCACGCCGTCCGAGTTGCCGAGTACGTAGTCGATGTAGCTTTCTTCGTCTTCCAACCCGTCCGGCATCTGGCTGCTGTCGAAGCCCAGGCAGTACGTCTCGACGAAGTCCCGGTCGTACAGATCCTCGGTGATCATGACATAGGCCATCGCCGTCATCATGGCGGTGTCGGTACCGGGGCGAATCGGGATGTAGTCATCGGCCAGCGAAACAGCGGTCAGGGTCTTGCGTGGGTCGATCACGACGATCTTGGCCCCGTTCTCACGCGCTTTCTTGATGAAGTAGGCGCTGTTGGTGCCGTCGATCATCTCTGCCGGGTTCCAGCCCCACAGGATGAAGTAGCGCGAATTCAGCCAATCCTGGCGTTGGTTGCCAGTCATCCGGGTCCCATACACAGTTGGCGTCACCCGCTCGATGGCTGCCCAACTGTAGTTGTTGTAGTAGGATAAACTGCCGCCAATCATGTTGAACAGGCGCGCCCCCAGGAATGAGCCGTTCATTTCCTGGTAGCTGCCGGTGCCGTAAGGCACATACAGCGCGCCGTTGCCATATTGGTCGCGGATGCGGGTGATGTTCTCCGCCGCCAGATCGAGCGCTTCATCCCAGCTAATGCGCTCAAAGTTGCCTTCGCCGCGCTCACCAACACGTCTCATCGGGTATCTGAGACGATCTGGGTGATACAGCCGCCGCCGATACGACTTGCCGCGCGCACACGCCAACAGGCGCGGGTCGTCGATTTCGTCGTACTCACGGTCGTCAGAACTCAGACGTGTGATGACGCCATCTTGCACATGGGCGATCAACATGCAGCGCCCGCCGCAGTTGTGGGCCGGGCAGCAGGTGCGGATCATCTCACCGCCCTCGCCGAAGGCTTCCGCTAACTCGGTGCCATCCTGCGCCAGCACACGCGAGAAGTCCATCGTTGAAAGGGCGGCGGCAGTCCCGCCCATCGCCGCGCTCCACTTCACAAAGCTGCGCCGGCTGATGACCGTCTGCGTCAAAACATCATTGATCATGTTTGCATCTGCCATATGATTCTCTCTTTATCATAAATAAGCTGGACAAGTCAGCATGGACGTTCAGTTGCACAAACTGAACACAATCGCGTGTTGAGCAGGCTCCACCAAATCTTTTTCCCACAAAAACGCTTCGATCAATCCTTTATCATTGCATTGTATTGAGTCTGGCAGCCGCAACACAGTGGGCGGTGTCATCGCTATCCGCTAATGAATGTCATACTGATGCGTAGATTTCGCCTGGGCAGAGCAAAATTTCGTGGAGAACTCTGATGTAGCGCCAACATCTTAATGTATTAAAATACACAAAGTAAAAAGCTAGAAGTTACGCAGTTGAGCGAGGCATACTAAAGTAGATTGCATAAACGCACCAAGCGTTGACGAATTGGACTACGTCAGTTTTCTGATCACCGCCTAGATGACCTTGGCCCCGCGCCATTGGTCGGGCAGGCGTGGACGGGTGGTGTGAGAAGGCCCAGGATGGGTTGGGCAAGGATGATCATTTTCAGCAGATGGTCGCGTTCGCTCGTTGGTATGCGAGTCTGCCCAACCTGAAGTTGGCGCGTGCGTTGCGATTTTTGCGATGAGTTCGAGCGCATCCGGATGCATCGTCACCACCTCGATCAACCGTAGGAAGTCCTGCGTGA
>JAADYY010000342.1 GCA_010092805.1 Chloroflexota bacterium
CTGCCGGAAGTGTGCGGGCAGCGCCCTCGCGCCCTTCACAGTTTGATGTGGGAGGATGAGCGCGCTACACTCTTCGGGTGTCGATAATATCGTGAAGGTAATTCATGGTGATGTTCGCGCCTGTCAAGGTGGGGGTGATTGGTTGTGGGTACGTTAGCAGCCAATTTCATCTCCCAGCTTTGAAAAACAATCCCCATGTCGAACTCGTTGCCGTAGCGGACATTGTCCCGGAACGGGCGCAGCGCGCCGCCCAGCAGTTCGAAGTCGCGCATCATTTCACAGACGAGAACGCTCTGATCGCTGCCGACATCGACGCTGTTGCAGTATGCAGTCCGCCCTCCGAACACGAACGGATTACAATCGCAGCATTGCGCGCCGGCAAGCATGTCCTGGTGGAAAAGCCGCTCGCACTCACCCTCGACGCTTGTGATCGCATGATCGAAGCGGCGGCACAAGCTGGCTGCAAAACCATGATGGGGTTCAATCTGCGCTGGCACCGCCTGGTGCAGCAGGCCAGCCAACAGATCAGCCAGATCGGCGAGCCGTTAGCTATCAGTTCGCATTCCTCCTCGCATCACTTCACAAATTTACAAGCCGATCATTGGCGTCGCCAGCCGGGTCTGGGGGGTGATCCGGTACTGGATCAGTTCGTCCACCACTTTGACCTGTGGTGCGATTTGCTCGATACCTCCCTGGCTTCGATTTACGCTGTCGGCGATGAGACCAGCGTCTCCATCACGGCCCTGCTGGCCAACGGCGTCCACGCGACCAGTTTCGTCTCGGAGCGAACGGCACATCGTAATCGTCTCACCTACATTGGCGATTCCGGCAGGCTCGACCTCGAACTCAATCGCTTCGATGGGCTGCAATACACATCGCTCAACACGCCCGTCGGCGGCGTGAGCTATTGGACGGGCAAGCTGGGCCATTTCGCGCGCCAATTCCCAAATGGTGTGCGCGTGATACCAAAAGGCGGCGATTTCGTGTTATCGTATCCGGCGATGTGGCAGCACTTCATCGACTGCATTGGCACGGACACGTCACCTGTCAGCAGCTTTGCGGACGGGCGACGGGCAGTCGCCGCTGCGCTGGCGGCCAATGAGTCACGCGCAACCGGATTGGCGGTTCGGTTGCAGGCATGATGGCATTGCCATTTGCCCAGTTGGGATGCCCACAGCCCATCCCGCAGATTTCGGAGTAGTCAACTTGAAATCTACTCTTGTGGTTGCCGTCGTCAGTATCGCTGTGACTCTGATCGTCTGGGGCGTTGTGGGCCGCAGCGAAGGCAACCGGGACATTGAACGGTTCCACCGGCCTGTTGCCCTCAATTTGCTAGCTGGCAATGGCTACTCGATAACGGAAGACAACGGCACGCTGTCCCCTATGGGCGATCTGACTCCCGGCTACCCACTGCTTCTGGCTGGAACCTACGCTGTGGGGGGCGTGTTTGGTCTATCTGAGGAAGCAGCAATGGCGCTGCTATCGCTTGTCTCGGGTGCAGCCGCCAGCGTGCTCATCTATTTGCTAGCGCGCTTCCTGTGGGGTGAAATCGGAATCATCGCCGGACTCGCCTGGGCGACTTACCCGGTGGCGGTGTCTCTGATGCTGCAATCCTACACCGAGTCGCCGTTCATTGTGGTGTTGTATGCAGCGGTGCTGCTGCTCTGGCATACCGCGCGTCAGCGACCGCGCGCGGTGTCCCGCTATTTCATCGCTGGGATGTTGTTCGGCGCAGCCACACTCATCCGTCCATTCAGCTTCGGCGCGGTCGGCGCGGCTGCGGTTGGCCTCTTGTGGCTGGCTCAGGATCTACCGCGCCGCAGCCGCATTGCGTGGGCCTTGCTGTTGATCGCCGGGCAGGTTGTCATCATGCTGCCCTGGCAGATTTGGGCGTCCGGGACGTTCAACAAGATCATCATCCTGGACAACCAACGCGGCGGGCGCGATCTGCGTTACGGGCTGACGTTTAACGTGTTAGACGAACGCGAAACGCTGCTCTCTGAAGACGCCGCTGACGAGGCTTATGATGCCATGCGTGCGGCGCAAGATAGCGTGAGCCGCGATGCCGACTCAGCGATCACCGATTACATCAGTGTGATCATCAATCGGTTCACCGAGGATTTCGTCGGGACGACCCTCTATTATCTGGATCGGTTTGCGCAGGGTTGGTACGGCACCAGTTCAGGCAATCTGCAAAACCTGATAGCGGTGATCCAGATCATCTATGCCCCGGTTCTGCTCGCGGGGATCGTCGCGGCGCGGCGTCAGTGGCGCTTTGTGCTCAGCGTGCTGCTGATCTTCGCTTACTACACTGCTGTGATTCTGGTGACTTTCCCGATGGTGCGCTATTTGCTGCCAAGCATCGGGTTGCTGTTCGTCTTCATCCCAGCGCTGATCCCAGCGCGAATCAGCCGCCGAATCGTGTCGATGTTGGGCACAAACCCGACCAGCAGCACAACGCCGATCACGACGCAGCCGACAGCCAATTTGACCAACAGCAGCCAACCCGTCGTTGACCAGAGCGGCGAGACGCCGTAAACCAGGATCGACAGCAAGCCACAGCCGACCAGCGCACGCAGCGGAACCCGCAGTTGCCAGCGGCGCAGCAAGATGGTGTACACGCTCAAAACGACCACCCACGCCAGCACCAGCGTCGAAAGCGCCGCCCCCAATGCACCGAGCGCCGGAACGAGGAGCAGATTCGCCAGCAGCGCCAGCGGGGCCAGCGGCGCGTGGAGGACAAGCACCCACGTTGCTTTGTGATCGGCGATCAGAATGTTGGACTGAATGTTGATCATCACAAGCGCTAACGCGGCTACGATCAGCGGGGCCAGCAGCACGGCGGTCGGTGCGTATGTGGGATCGTAAATCCAGGCGACAATCTCGCCCGATGTACTGGCACCAAACGCCGCGAACGGCAGCAGTACCCAGGGTAAGCGCACCACCGCCCCAACAAGCTGCTGACTCCCCGCCCGATCACCCGCCCGCTGAAGGCGGCTCAACTGCGCTTGAATTACAGGGGAGATTGCAAAGCTGACCAAAGCGATGGCGAACGTCAGGTTCTGCGCGGCGGCATAATAGCCGGCTTCGGCGCTGGGACGATACACCTCAACCATCCACAGATCGAGCCGTTTGAAGATTTCCAGCCCGATGAAATACAGCGTCAGCGGGAGGAAAAAAGCACCAGTAGAGACATTCAGTGCGCGGCTGAGGAAAAGCGGGAGCGGCTGCGGCGCGGCTAAGCGCTGCAGAAACCAGCGCGCGGCAAGCAGTTCAATCGCGGCTGAGCTGATGTTCGCCAGCACCGCGCCGACGAGATCTCCAGACAGAGCGCCCACAAACGCGAACATCAGCAGCAGCCGGCTGAGCCAGCGCGCCGCGATAATCACCGCCCGTTGCCCGGCACGCCCGCGCGCGATCAGCGCGACGCCCTGCTGCTGCCCCAACGCATAAATCGGAATTTCCAACGCATACAGCACCAACAGCATCGCTAGCTGCGGCGTTCCCAAAGTCGCCTCGATCAACGGCGCAGTCAGCATCAGCCCCAACGCGACACCGCCAGCCACCAGAAACAGCCGCCAGGCGAGCGCAGCGTTCGTCTGCAACCAATCTTCCGTCCCCGGCAGCAGATTGCCAGTCGCCCGCGTGTACACCTGGCTGATGATGACTTCGAGCAGCACCACAATCGATGCCGCTACCGAAAACAAGCCATAACCACTGGGGCCAAGCTGCCGCGACAGAAACGCCGCCGTGATGAGGCCGGTGGGCAGCGCCAGAAAGGCCCCGCCAAACACCTTCAGCGCGCCGCCGATTACCGCACGAACAGGGCCGGGAGTCACGCGGTGTCAGCCGCTGCTTCCAGATCTGGGCGGATGGCGGCGGAGAAATAGCCAACGAGGTTGGCGGCTTGCCACAAACCAATCAAGCTGAACAGCGCAAGCTTGCGCCGCCAACCCGGCGTCTCACGGATTGGACGCAGCAGCCAATTATCAAGATCCGCGTGAAAGCTGGCCTCGCGCAGCAGCGTCCCAGAACCTCTGGCGGCACGCATCCGATGAAAATGATAAGCACCACGCCCGTATCTGTAGTGCTGCTTCAGATACGTTCGGAGAGTCAGGTTGTGGCGATGATACATGAGCGCAGAGGGAAGATACCGCATCGCCCCGCCCTGGAAGCGCCAGCGGTCACACAACTCCCGATCTTCGGCGAAGAGGCGCATCTGTCGGCTGAAGCCCCCCAGATCCAGAAACCGCGACCGGGCCATCGCCATATTGTTGCTGGTAAAGAATGTCGCCCGTTGTGGATCAGGATTGTAATGGCGGTACACCACATCGGTGATCGCCTGGCTGGCGCTGGCATACGGGTTTTCAGTCAAATGGTTGATTGTGTGGCCACCCACCATAGCGTCTGGGTGCGCTTCAAGCGCCGCCCCAAGCTCAGCCAGCCATTTGGGGTGGGCCACACAATCATCATCGGTCAGCGCCAAAAATCGACCGCTTGCTTCCGCCGCGCCGCGATTGCGTGCCCCGCCAGGGCCTTGATTCTCCTGCCGCACCAAACGGATATTCGCTGCATCCACACAAGCGATCACCGCCGCATCTAGTGGCTGTGGGCTGCCGTCATCCACGATGATGATCTCGTAACGCTCCGCAGGGTAATCCAATTGGCACAGCGCCGCTACACACGTCGCCAGCTTATCCGGGCGGTTGTATGTCGGCACGATGATCGAAAAATCGCGCATAGCCGCGCCGCCACCTACTCAAGACCCATGATGGCGATCTGTTCGTTGGGGCGGACGAGTTGCGCACGGTGGATTTCAGCCGGCAAGTAAATTTCCGATGCGCGGCCTTTGCCGAACAAATAGCCCATGACTTCACCAAACGCATGAAAATGCAATCCCATCAAGGCCATAGGCAGCGAGCGCCCCACTTTCGCTTTACGGCGCTTTTCCGGGGTATCCAGCATCCGCAAAATTCGCACAACGCGCACCCAGGGCACCAGCGGCGCAGCCACCGCACGCACCAACTTGGTCGCCAGCGACCAAGCGGCGGCACGCCCGGTGCCATAGATACGCCCACCCGCATAGGAATGAACCAGATAGGCATTGAAGACCGAGACATTGACATGCTCAGTGACGGCATCGGGCGCAACGACGATACGGTAGCCACGTGTCTGCATATCGTCCGATAGCGAGTGTTCGTGAGCCAACCAATACGGGAGGGAATCTCCGTAATGTTCCAACAGCATCGTGCGGTTGTAGGCGCTGTTGTGCGCGGCGGTGAATTCCATCTCCGCGACTTCGGTGATACCGAACCAGTGTATGAAGGTGAGCATGAAATTGGCCCAACTGACCGCTGTCGCCGGGTTGGCATTATCGATGGCTGGCGAGACGGCAGGGTAGCCACGTTTGTGGGCGTCAATCAACCCCGCAGCCCACCCAGGGTGCGGATACGAGTGATCTTCGCATAACACCACCAGCGGCCCGGTCGCCCGCTCGATGCCGACTGCCCAACCTTCTTCCAACTTGAAGCTGTGTTCGATTTCGACGCACTGCACCGCAGCCAGCCCTTCAAACGCATCCGCCGGAATCAGATCGCGCTTGCCAGCGGGCATGACCAAGACCAACTCCAACCGATCTTTTGCGGTTTGCGCCCGCAAGGCATCAATCGTTTTGCGAACGGATATAAAATCCCGGTGCATTTGCAGCAGTGCAGAAAGCTCGATGTTCGCCACGCAGATTCCCCCTTTTCCCTCGTTATCTTAGGCTTCTATTTGTGTACGTATTCGC
>JAADYY010000343.1 GCA_010092805.1 Chloroflexota bacterium
CCGCCCACAGATCAGGCAGGCGGGTCAGCCACGCCGCCGTTTCGATAAAGAGCGGGCGCGCCGCCACGAACGTCCACAGCAAGAGGCTGAGCAGCACGCTTTGCAGCGGGTCGAAGAACAGCACGCTCATGAAAAATGCCAGCGCCGACAGAAACGTCATCGGGGCCAGCCACGCCATGATCAACGGCCACAGCGAGAGATCGCCGGGCAGCAGCGCCAGCACGACACTCGCGCCCAGGCACAGCACCAGATTGAAGCCGAACAGCAGCGCTAGGCGCGCCAGCAGCACCCTGCGCGGCGAGATGGGCGTGGCAAACTGAAGTTCCAGCGCCGGGTCGGCGTCCATGCCGTAGAGGAACGCCACGCCGAGCGCGGTTACCAGCGGGGCCAGCACCACAAACGGCAGATCGCGCCAGGTTTGGTCGGGTTGATACGCCAACAGCGTGACGATCAGGCCCAGCGCCAGCACCAGCGCCGACGCCACCCAGATCGCGCTGTGTACGATCCGAAGCTGCGAGCGCAGGATCAGCGCCGCCCACGTGAGCGCATGACGCAGCCCGCTCGGTGCCGTTGGCTGAGCGGCGGGCGCTTCGGTGCCGAGTTCAGCCCGCATCTGCTGGATCAGCAGCGCCTTCTTATCAGGATCGGCGGGCGGGGCGGGCCAGCGGCTCAAGTACGCGCGGACTTCTGTCTCGTCGCGGCTGCTGACGCCGTCGAGTTCGGGCAGCCGCTCTGGGTGGTGACCGTTAGGAGTAGTGTTCATGATCGGCCTCTCGGTCAAGCTCGGTGATGTGTTGGCGTAGGCGGCGCACCCCGTTCGACAGCCGCGACTTCACGGTGCCCAGCGGGATGCCCAACGTATCCGCGACGGCTTGCAGCGACAGCCCGCCGTAGTAGTAGAGCACCAGCGTCTCGCGCTGATGATCCGGCAGGGTGCGCAGCGCGGCACTCACGGCGCGGGCTTCGTCGTCGGCCAGCAGCGCGGCCTCCGGCGGATCGAGTACATCGGCGTGCTCCGGGGCGTCGTCGGTGATGGTGCGGCGAGTCTCGGCGCGTGTGTAGTGGCTGCGCGCCAGATTGGTGGCAATCGCGTACAGCCAGGGCTTGAAGCGCCGTGACGAATCGAAGCCGCTGATGCCCCGCAGCACGCGCAGAAATGTCTCCTGCACCAGATCTTCGGCGAGCGGGCGGTCGCCGTCGAGCATCCGGTACAAGTAGCCGAGCAGCGGATCGTAGTGCCGCTCGACCAGCGGATCGACGGCGGACTGATCGCCGCGCTGGAGCTGTAAAGCCAGTTGTTCGTCGGTGGCTGCCACAACATCCCCTCGCTACTTGCACGCGCGCATACCCCTGATACCGGGCAGCGCGGCGAAAGTTCACGGCAAACGTGAATTTTTTGTGAAGATCACGATCTGATTGTACGCGGCAAAGAGAGGGGGATCAGATGAGGGTGCGGGCCGACTTGTGCATCGGCCCTACGCAGCGGATTTTCTGATTTACAGCCCGGCGGCGACGCGCATATTTTCGGCGAGGTAGGTCAGCACGTCGATCAGACGGGTGCGCCAGATCTCCGGCGCGGCGCGCAGTTCGACCGCCGTCCGCGTGACGGTCACATCCGGCGGATCGATCTGCCGGTTGAGCAGCGCTTCGAGCGCCTGCCGCCGCACCTCCACCAGATACGGCAGCTTGATGTCGATGCGCCCGTCGCGCTCCAGAATCGCGGTGGCCCCGGCGGCCTGCGCCGCGATCTTGACTTCGATCTGGTAGAGCATCCCCTCAACGGCGGCGGGCAGCGCCCCGAAACGGTCGCGCAGTTCGTCGCGCATCGCATCGACATCCGCCTGCATTGCCAGCCCACCGATGCGCCGGTAGATCTGCAAGCGCAGCGACATCTCCGGAATCCAGTCGGTGGGCAGGTAGGCGGCCAGCGGCAGATCGATCACGATGCTGCTCTCGCTGATGGCAGAGGGACTCGGCTGCCCGGTGATCGTCGGGGTGGTCGCTTCGGGCGGTGCGGCTTCGGCCTTACCCTTGCGGACAGCTTCGGCCAGCATCTGCGTGTACAGGTGCAGGCCAATCGCGGCGACGTGGCCCGTCTGCCGGGTGCTGAGGATGTCGCCCGCGCCGCGCAGTTCGAGATCCCGCAGCGCGATCTGGTAGCCAGAGCCGAGATCGGTGTATTCGGCCAGCGTCTCTAAGCGGGCGTAGGCTTCTTCGGTGAGGCGGTTGTGCGGCGGATGGAAGAAGTAGGCATAAGCTTGCTGGGCGCTGCGCCCCACCCGCCCGCGCAACTGATACATTTGCGCCAGGCCGAACCAATCCGCCCGAGCCACGATCAGCGTGTTGGCTGTGGGGATGTCGAGGCCGCTCTCGATGATCGACGTTGCCAGCAGAATGTCGTATTCGCCGTTGCCGAAGTGCGTCATCACGCTTTCCAACAGCCGACCGTCCATCTGGCCGTGCCCCACCACGATCCGCGCTTCCGGCACGATCTCCTCGAAGCGCTCGCGGACGTGCTCAATCGTCTGCACGCGGTTATGTACCACAAAGATCTGCCCGCCGCGTTCCATTTCGCGCAGCACCGCCTGCCGGATCAGGCGGTCGTCGGTGGGGCCGACATGCGTGATCACCGGGACACGTTCTTCCGGCGGCGTCTGGATCATGCTGATGTCACGGACGCCCGTCAGCCCCATGTACAGCGTGCGCGGGATCGGCGTGGCGGTCAGCGTCAGCACATCAACCTGCGTCCGCAGCCGCTTGAGGTGCTCTTTGTGCTTCACGCCGAAGCGCTGCTCCTCATCGACGACGATCAGGCCCAGATCTTTGAACGTGACATCGTTGCCCAGCAGCCGATGCGTGCCGATGATAATATCGACTTCGCCGTCGCGCA
This sequence comes from Chloroflexota bacterium, assembly GCA_010092805.1. Taxonomy (GTDB): domain Bacteria; phylum Chloroflexota; class Anaerolineae; order Aggregatilineales; family Phototrophicaceae; genus Flexifilum. The sequence continues at coordinate 2,891 of JAADYY010000343.1, forward strand.
GCTTGTCGAGGATGCGCTGCTGTTCTTCGCGGGTGCGAAAGCGCGAGATGGTCTCGACCTTGACCGGGAACGCGGACAAACGGCGGTTGAAAGTCTCGTAGTGCTGCTGCGCCAGGATCGTCGTCGGCACCAGCAGCGCCACCTGCTTACCATCCATGATCGCTTTGAAGGCGGCGCGCATCGCCACTTCGGTTTTGCCGTAGCCCACATCCCCGCAGATCAGCCGATCCATTGGGTGCGGCTTCTCCATGTCGGCTTTCGTCTCGCGCACCGCCCGCAGTTGATCTTCCGTCTCCACAAACGGGAACGACGCTTCCATCTCCTGCTGCCAGGGGGTATCGGCGCTGAAGGCGTGCCCCGGCGCGTGCGCCCGCTCGGCATAGAGTTTGAGCAGCGCGTCGGCCTCGTCCTCGACGGCTTTGCGCGCCTTGCTCTTGATGCGGCCCCAATCCGGTTGGCCCAGCTTGTTGAGCGTCGGCGGTTTGTCGTCTGCGCCCACGTAGCGCGACAGCCGATCTGCCTGATGGATGGGCACAAACAGCGTATCGGTGCCGCCGTACTCGATCACCAGGTACTCGCGGACGACATTTTCCAGCGTGCGCCGCCGCATCCCGGCGAACCTGCCGACGCCGTAATCGACGTGTACGACGAAATCACCCTCGTTGAGGTCGGCGTAAGCGAGTTCGGGGGTGCGGGCGCGCTTCGGCGCAGAGCGGCGGCGCGGTTCCGGGCGGCTCCAGCCGAAGATCTCCGCATCGGTGAACACATGCGTCTCGCCCGCAGCCGACCCGCCGCGCAACCGCCAGCCCTCTTGCAGCGACCCTTCGACGAAGATCACGCTGCGCTCGTCGGGCGGCGCGCTGATCGTCTGGGCGCGCGTGACCGGCGCGGCTTCCTGCTCCTGCCACAGCTCAGTGAGGCGGGCGGCCTGCGTCGTCACCGTGATCACGCGGTCACCGCCGCCGCGCAGTTGGCGCACATGCGTCAAAAACGGCTTGAGCTGGCCGCCGAAACGCTGCTCCGGCCCCAGCAGCCCGCGCAGCCCCAGCGCCTCCGTGCCGTTAGCGGTGCCGTTCGGTAAGGGAC
>JAADYY010000344.1 GCA_010092805.1 Chloroflexota bacterium
CGATCTGTTGTCCGATGCACGGTGGTAGCTACACGCGCCCACCATGCTTTCCTCCACCCGCTAAAGACGGGTGGTTTCCAGCAAAGAGGGTTCGATGAATGGGACGCAGTACAACCCGGAAGCGCTCGCTTTCGTCATCATGCCCTTCAAGACTCAATTCGATGATTTCTACAGCGATGTCATCGTGCCGGGGTTGCGTGAAGCAGGCTATCGTGTGGAACGTGCGGAAAACGTGTTGGAAGCTGCCGAAGCGCTGCACAGCACCATCCGCCACATGCAGCGCGCAACTCTGGTGGTTGCCGATCTCACGTTGCCCACCGCTTTCGTGATGTATCAACTGGGCCTGGCGCAGGGGATGCTCAAATCCATTGTGCTGATCACGCGGCGCGCCGATAACTTGCCGCCCGACCTGCGCACGTATGAAGTGCTGGAATATTCCACGCATTACAAAAAAGTGGACGAGTTCCGCCGTCAACTGAGCGCGATCGCGCAGGCACAGCAGACCAGCGCCGAAGCGTATAACAACCCGGTCGCCGTGCTGGCCGCGCGCAAACCTGCGCCCACGCCATCCGCTGCGCCGAAATCGCCCAAAAAGGAGCCTCGGCACATCACGCGCACCGCGCAGATGACCCCCACCCCCGACCCAACCCCGGAGCGGCTGCCGGTCATTAAGCCGCTTTCCGAGCCGAAGCAGCACAAGAATGGCACGCAGGAAGCCGCGAAGGCCGAGAGCACCGCCCCCACCCGGCAGACCGATCAGGTAGAGGCGGTGGGCAGCCAGCCCGACGCACCCAGCGGGGACAAAGCGAGCGCCAAAGAGATGCCGCACATTTACGGCCTCGCGCTCGAATCGCGGCAGGCGATGGATCGCATCGGCACGTGCGCGCGGCGCATCAACGAGCTGACGACGCGCTTTGACCGCCGCTCAAGCGACACCATCGAGCAGATCACGGCACTCAAGGCGCAGGGGGATGCCAAAGCCGACGATCTGATGATGCTGTTGAGCACGACTTCCGCTAGCCTGGATGATTACGCCGAAACGGTCGAAGGCGAAATCCCAACGCTGCATATCTCGTGGGAACGGCTGCAAAAGAACACGTCAGATTTGATCGCCACCGCGCGCATTGAGACGAGCGAAGATCGAGAAGCGGCCACGCTGTTTGTCCGCCAGTTGGAAATGCTGCAAAGCAACGTCGCCCACACGATCAGCAGTGTGCAGCGGCTGCGCGAGACCATCGGCCAGACGCCGAGCGAAGATAAACAGACCAAGCGCGCGATTGCCAGCACCAACCAGACGATTGAGATTTTGATCGGTGAGCTGACGCGGGTGCAGGCGTATCTGGTGCAGTTTCTGGGCGAGTTGGGCGACCGCATGGGCAGCGCCGACATGCCATCGCCGCCGGGCACCAACTAACAATCACCGGGGCGCAGCCGGGTTTGACCGCGCCCCAACGCCACGCCGCAAAATCTGCTACTGCACCACCAACGACTCGACCACCGCATCCAGGTCAGCCAGCATCGGAATAAACTGCTCGTTGGGCACGGCGCTCAGTTCGCCAACCACCTCGCCCAGGTAGCTAATATACGTCTCGTTAAAAGCCAGCGTATCGAAGTTCTCGTCGAAGATAAAGCGATCTGGCAGTGTGGGCGCGCTGATGGGGAAGTACATGGCGACGGCGAAACGCCCATCGGTCGAAAGCCCCTGGAAGGTGTAGAACAGCCCTTGGTTGTCGATGGGCGTGATGGCCTGTGAATAAAATGTCAGGAAGCGGACACCGGTGCCGCTGCCAAAGTCGCGGTATTCGGGCAGCACGGCGAACGTCTGCACCGCGTTGATGGGGGGCAGTAGAGGCAGCGGTTGGTAAGTCGCATCGACCAACGTGTCAAACCCGGTCGAAAGTTCCGGGCGTGCCATCAGCAGTTCGTTCAACTGGGACAGATTGTCGTCAATTTCGGTGCCGGTGCCGAAAAAAGCGCCGGTCGGCATGACCAACACTTGCGGATCGATGGTGCTTTCGCCCATCGGGTAGCCGAACAGGGCAAACTCTGTAGAGCCAAACGGCGGCTCAAATTGGCCAGCCGCTGAATCAGCAGGCGACGCGATGATCTCGACTTCAACACGGTCGGCCAGCGCTGCATCGTAGCTAAAGCTGATGTTTTCGAAGCTCACCGCCACCGGGCCGCTGGCACCGTCCGGGGTGCGGATGGTTGCGGCTGGGGAGGCGACCTGGATGGATTCGATCAGGGTATCGATGGCGGTCAAATCGGGCACGAACTCGCCGGGGGCCAGCGCATTCAGCGTCTGTTGAGCGCTGGCGGCATCCAGGCCGGGCACGAGCGCCGCCGTCCGCAGCGGGAACTGTGCCGAAACGTAGTACGCGCCGTCGTTGGTGAGACCCTGAAACGTGTAGAAAATTTGCTCGACCGGCGCGACATCCTGCGCAAACGCGGTGATAAATCGGATACCGATCCCGCTCTGGAATTGCAGCCGCCGCACCTGCGCGGTGAGCACCTGCTGCGCCGGGTTGAACGGCAGCACGGGCAGATTGCCTGCGTTGACCGTCGTTTCGAACGTCACCGGGTCGGCGGCCAGCAGATTCTGGAGTGCATCGCGCTGCTGAGTCGACGGGCTGTCTGCGGGGAAGGTGCTCACCGGGAAGACATACAAAAACTGCCCGTTATCAACCGCGCCGCCAAAGTTCGGATCAAAGGTTTGGAAGGCGATCTCAGTGTATTCTGGCGTCGCGCCAGTGGGGGTATCCGGCGTGTTTGCTGCCGAGACCAGACGCGCTTGGGCATCGGTGGCGATGGTGCTGGTGTAGGTGAAACTGATGTGATCGGCGATTTCACGCGCATCCATAAAGGTGCGGGTGAAGAATGGCTCGACAAAGTATTCGCTGCCCATGCCCTCTGCCGTCCAGGCCGTGACGTTCTCTGTGGTGACCTGCCACCAGTTGGCACCGTCCGCGCACACCGGGCCATCGAGGATCGCCAGGCGAGTGCCCGTGACGACCTGCGCGACGATCTGCGCGCTCGCGCTCGGTTCAGCGCGCAGGTTATTGCCCGGCACCGAGATGATGATGCCCTGTGTGTTGGGCGCTAACTGTGTGGGCGGCGCACCGGGGCACGTTTGCGCCTGCGCCGCGCCCGGAATCAGTAGTGCAGTGAGCAGCGCCAGGTTCAGCAAGAGGTGACGAATTCGGGACTCTCCTTGTCGTTCGACCCAAGTTGCACAGCATCCGCCATGCTTTGGCGAGTATACCCACCCGCGCCCCCGCCGACAATCCGCCCGCGATCAGCGCAGGTGCGCGCGGAACCAAGCCAACGTCCGCGCCCAGGCATCCTCCGCCGCTTCTGGCCGAAAGCTGGGCCGGGTGTCGTTGAAGAAGGCGTGCGGCGCGCCGGGGTAGACGACGACTTCCGCCGTCTTGCCCGCCGCCTGAAGTTTGCGCTCGTTTTCGCGCACCATCTCCAGCGGATAGCCGCTGTCCGCCTCTCCGTAGATCGCCAGCAGCGGCGCGCTGATCTTTTCGGCGTCCTCGTCGGAGAGCGCACGCACGCCGTAGAAGCCGACCGCCGCGCCGATGTCGCGCCCCTGAACAGCCGTCAGCCCGGTGAGCACGCCGCCCATGCAGAACCCCACCACACCGATTTGCTTCGGCTCAACCCGGCCCAGCGCCCGCAGATAATCGACCGCGCCCTGAATATCGGCGACCGCACGCGGAAATTCGAGCGCCATGACGAGCTTACGTGCGTCGTCTGGCTCGGTTGCGATCTCACCGCGATACAGATCCGGCGCAAGCGCAACGAAACCTGCTTCGGCACAACGCTCGGCCACCTGCTTGATGTGATCGTTCAGCCCCCACCACTCTTGAATGACGACGACGCCGGGCACGGGTTGATCCCCGTCCGACTGCGCGGAATGCGGTTGGGCCAGATAGCCCGGCGCGGTGCTCCCGTTGGCGCTGAATTCGACCATCTCCGTCGTGATCTCAGCCATAGTGGATCGCTCCTTTCGTTAAGTATCGGCTCGTTATTCGGTGGCCCAGGCTTTGGCCCGCCCGACGGCGCGCACCCAGCCCTGATACAACGCCTCGCGCTGATCGGCGGACATCTTGGGTTCAAAGGTGCGCTCGACGCGCCACTGCCCCTGAATCTCTGCTGCCGATTCCCAGTAGCCCGCCGCCAAACCCGCCAGATAAGCCGCGCCGAGCGCCGTCGTCTCGACGATGGCCGGGCGTTCGACCGGGACGCCGAGCACATCGGCTTGAAACTGCATCAGAAAATTGTTGCGCACCATCCCGCCATCGACGCGCAGGGTTTGCAACGTCAGATCCGAGTCTTCGCGCATCGCCTCGACGACATCGCGTGTTTGGTACGCGACACTTTCCAGCGTCGCGCGGATGATTTGGGCGCGCCCGCTGCCGCGCGTCAGCCCAACGATGGCCCCGCGTGCAAACGAATCCCAGTAGGGCGCGCCCAGCCCGACGAACGCCGGGACGACGTACACGCCGTCGCTGCTTTCGGTACTCATCGCCACCAGCTCACTTTCGGCGGCATCGGCAATTAAGCCGAGTTCGTCGCGCAGCCACTGCACCGCCGCCCCAGCGATAAAGATGCTGCCTTCCAGCGCGTACTGCACGTCGTTCGCGCCAAGCTGCCACGCGATGGTCGTGAGCAGATTATTCCGCGACGGCACCGCGAACGCGCCCGTGTTCATCAGCAGGAAGCAGCCGGTGCCGTAGGTGTTCTTGGCGACACCCGGCTTCCAGCAGATTTGCCCGAAGGTCGCCGCCTGCTGATCCCCGGCGACGCCCGCCACCTTGATCGGCGCGCCAAACAGATCCGGGTCGGTTTCGCCGTAGATCTGGCTGCTGGGCACGACCGTCGGCAGAATCGCACGCGGGATGTTGAGCCGCGCCAAGATCTCATCTGCCCAATCGCCTTTGCGGATGTCATACAGCAGCGTGCGGCTGGCATTGCTCACGTCGGTGATGTGCAACCGCCCGCCCGTCAGCCGCCAGATCAAAAATGTATCGACGGTGCCGAAGGCGAGTTCGCCGCGCTCGGCGCGTGCGCGTGCGCCGGGCACGTTTTCCAGCAGCCACGCGACCTTCGTCCCGGAGAAGTATGGGTCGGTGACGAGTCCGGTGCGCTCCATGATCGTGTGGTTGAAGCCCTCGGCTTTGAGCTGCTCACACAGCGGCGCGGTGCGGCGGCACTGCCACACAATCGCGTTGAAGATCGGCTCGCCCGTCGCGCGATCCCAGATGAGCGTGGTTTCGCGCTGGTTGGTGATGCCAATCGCGGCGATGTCGGCGGCGCTCAGGCCGCGATCTGCGAGGACTTGCCGCGCGACGGTGAGCTGGCTCTCCCAGATGGCCGTCGGGTCGTGTTCGACCCAGCCGGGGCGCGGGTAGATTTGCGGGAATTCCTGCTGGGCCGTGTGGACGATCTGGCCGTCGTGATCAAACAAAATTGCCCGCGAAGAGGTCGTGCCTTGATCCAGGGCAAGAATATAATTCGACATAAACGTGACCTTTGCGAAAATCTGTTTAGTTATCCAGTAGTGCAGCGATCACGGGGGCGGCGGTGCATGGCAGTCTGCCGCCCCTGTCATCCCGGTGAATCAGGTTACGGGTTGGCGGTGACCCACGCTTCGATCTGCGCGATCTCCATTTCGTTGAGCCGGAAGTCCATCGCGCCGATGATGCCATCGACCTGCGCGGCGTTGCGCGCCCCCACGATGGCCCCCGTGACTTCGGGGCGGCGCAGCGTCCACGCGATGGACACTTCGGCGGCGGATTTGTTGTGCGGCGTGCCGATCTCGCCCAGCAGATCCGCCAGCGCCAGATTGCGCGAGAG
>JAADYY010000345.1 GCA_010092805.1 Chloroflexota bacterium
GCCGGGCGTCGTCGTGGCTTTCGATAATCTGATCATCCACAGCCCCGATCCCAGCAGCTAACCTTGTCATCTGCCCGAACCCTGTTACGATTGCAGCGTAGTCTGCTCGCATAGTGGGGAAACCGACATGAGCGACCATCAACTGCCCATCGCCTGCGACCTGAGCGCACTACCCGACCGCGCACAGCATGAAGCGGTTGCCACGCGTCTGCTGCGCCAAACGCAGTCCGTCGCTGAACTGACCGATGGCTATCGCGTGGCATTTCCGGTCACGGCGCTTGCATTGGCCGCAGAATTCGTGGATGGTGAGCGCCGCTGCTGCCCATTTCTCGATTTCAAAATCCTGATCGCACCCGCCGCCACAGCGCTGCAACTGCACTTCACGGGGGGCGAAGGGGTCAAAGCCTTCTTGCAGAACGCGCTGCTGCCGCTTTTGCCCGTCAAACCTGTCTAACAACTCGCCGGAAAATCATTCGTAATCGCCCATGAAAGTACACCTCCAGATGGTGGGCTGCCGTCTGAATCAGAGCGAAATCGACCAGATGAAGCGGCAGTTCCAAAGCCAGGGCCATGAAGTCGTCGAAGACCCGGCCCAGGCTGATGAGATCATCGTCAACACCTGCGCCGTGACGCACGAAGCCGTCCGCAGCAGCCGCAACCTGGTACGCCGCCTCCACCGAGCGAGCAGCCGTGCGAACAGCGCCGCCGCGATCACCGCGACAGGCTGCTACGCGCAACTCGCCCCCGATGCGCTGGCCGCGCTGCCCGGCGTCCGCGCGGTGATCGATAATCAGCGCAAAGATCAACTGGTGCCGCTAATCACAGGCGAACCGCTCGCGCCGTTCGACGCCGAGCCGCTCGAACGCGATCAGCCTGCCTGGATGGGCCGCACCCGGGCATTCGTCAAAGTGCAGGATGGCTGCGACAACGCCTGCACGTTCTGCGTGACGACAGTCGCGCGCGGCCCCGGGCGCAGCCGACCCGCCGCTGAGATCCTCGCTGAAGTGCAGGCGCTGGGCGCGCTCGGCTACCAGGAGATCGTGCTGACAGGCGTGCACCTGGGCAGCTACGGCCATGATCTGGGCGCGGCGGACGGCCTCTCGGATTTAGTGCGGGCGCTGCTAGCGGAAATCGCCATCCCGCGTATACGCTTGTCGTCGCTGGAACCCTGGGATCTGTCGCCGGAATTCTTCGATCTCTGGCAGGATTCACGGTTATGCCCTCATTTGCATCTCCCCTTACAAAGCGGCTGTGACGCCACCCTGCGGCGGATGGCTCGGCGCACGACTCAAGCGCAGTTCCGTGCGCTGGTTGAGGCAGCGCAGGCGCGCATCCCCAATGTAGCGATCACGACGGATGTGATCGTCGGCTTCCCCGGCGAAACCGACGCGGAGTTTGCGACCAGCGCGGCGTTCATCGAAGCGCTGGATCTCGCCAAGCTGCATGTCTTTCGCTACAGTGTGCGGCCCGGCACCCCCGCCGCACGGATGCGCGGGCAGGTGAGCGAGGAGGTCAAACGGGCGCGCAGTGCGCAGTTGATCGCCTGTTCCGATGCGGGCGAGCAGCGCTGGGCGGGGCGCTTCGTCGGCGCAACACTGCCAGTACTTTGGGAACAGGTGGCGGGCGCGACGACGGACGGTTTTGTGAATGTCGGCTATACTCCGCAGTATATGCGGGTGATGGCGCTGCACCCGCGCCCGCTAACCAATCTGATCACCCCGGCGCGGCTGGACGCCTATGATCCGCAGAAGCGGCACATCCAGGCGCTGCCGGTCATTGACTGACGACAAAGGATACATGATCATGGACGATCCAAGAGACCAGATGCAGGCCGCGTTGAAAGAGGCTATGCGCAACAAGGACACCGTGCGCCGCGACGTGCTGCGCATGACGCTCAATGCCGTGAAGCAGGAAGAGATCGACAAGCAGACGGATCTCAGCGCCGAAGATGTCGTCACAGTGCTGCAACGCGAGGTCAAGAAGCGCCGCGACAGCGTTGAGGAAGCCAAGAATTCGGGCCGTGACGACCTGGCCGACCAGGAAGCGGAGCAGTTGGCGGTGCTGGAGTCGTTCCTGCCGCAGCAGCTTTCGCGCGAAGAGATCGTCGCGCTGGTGCAGTCCGCTATCGCCGAAGCCGGCGCAGAGTCGCCGAAGGATATGGGCAAAGTGATGGGTGTGCTCATGCCCAAGGTCAAGGGTGTCGCCGATGGCAAGCTCGTCAATGAAGTGGTTCGTGAGCAACTGAGTTCCTGATCATGGTAAGCTGGGTGACCGGGCTGGTCGAGCGGCTGGGCGCGCCGCACCCCGACCGTCAAACACGGGCGCTGCTCGTCGTGACTATCGCGGTGATGTTTGTGCTGGTTGCCACGGTGGTCGTCGCCTTCGACAGCCTCGTTGGGGGAGGGCAGACCGCCCTGCAAATCGGCGATGTGGCGACGCGCGACATTCGTTCGCCTGTGACGATCACTTACGAGAGCGACGTGCTCACCGAGCAGCGCCGCCGGGAAGCAACAGCCGCTGTCGATCCCATCCTCGACCCGCCCGATCCGAATGTGGCGCGCCAGCAGGTGACGCTGCTGCGCCAGATCCTCGACTACATCAGCAATGTGCGCCGCGATCCATTCGCCGAAGACGCCCAGAAAATCACCGATCTCAGCTATATCACGGCGCTGCGGCTCGACGCGCCGATCATGGAAACCCTCGTGACGATGGATCAGGAGACGTGGCGTGCCGTCGATGGCGAGACGGTCAATGTGCTGGAACGTGTGATGCGCGAGGCGATCAGCGAGACCGATCTACCAGCGGTGACAGCGCAGCTCCCCACCCAGGTGGCGCTGCGTTTCGAGCCAGAAGTGGCGGCGGTCGTGGTCGCCATCGTCGAAGACCTGGTGCGCCCCAACCGCTTCCGCAACGAGGAAGCGACACTTACGGCGCAGACCACCGCCGCGCAAGCCATCGACCCACAGCGGCGCAGTTTTGTCGAAGGCCAGGTGGTGGTGTCGGTCGGCACGACGATCACAACGCTGCATTATGAGGCGCTCAGCGAATTGGGGCTGCTCGGTGCCCCAAATCGGCGCTGGCAGCAGCTTGGTCAGGCGCTGTTGGGGAGCACCCTCGTCTTGATCGGGCTGGGGCTGTATATCGTGCGCTTCCAGCCCGATTTGTCGGAGGATACCGAGTTTCTGGCGCTGCTGGCCGGCATCTTTCTGATCGTGCTCATCGGCGCAAGGATCTTCAGCAGCGGCGTGCAAATCTACCTGTACCCAACGACGATGCTGTCGTTTCTGTTTGTGGCGTTCACCCGCCCCCGGCTCGCCGTGATCAGCATGATGGGGATGGCGCTGCTGGTTGGCCTGATGATCGACTCGTCGCTGGAGATCGCGGCGTTGGTGGCGTTCGGCGGGCTGGTGGGTGCGCTCACGCTGCGGCGCAGCGACCGCTTGAACAACTATTTTTTAGCTGGGTTGATCGTCGGGGCCGCGAATATGGTCGTGCTCACGACCTTCAACCTCGAAGGGCTGGGGTCGGCGGATGGTGGTGAGCTGGGTATGCTGCTGCTGTACGCGCTGATCAACGGCATCCTGGCGGCGACGGCGGCGGTCGCGGGGATGTATGTGATCACGCAGGTGTTCAACCTGCCAACGAGTCTCAAACTCAGCGAGCTGAGCCAGCCGAACCAGCCGCTTTTGCAGCGGCTGCTGCGCGAAGCGCCGGGCACCTATCAACACTCGCTGCAAGTCGCCAACCTGTGCGAGCAGGCGGCCAACGCCATCGGCGCAAACGCCGAGTTGGTGCGGGTGGCAGCGCTCTATCATGATGTTGGCAAGATGCTCAACCCGGCATTTTTCGTCGAAAATCAGGCCGACGGCGTCAACCCGCATGATCGCTTGAACGACCCATATCGCAGCGCTGACATCATCATCAGCCATGTGGTGGATGGCGCGCCGTTGGCCCGGCAGTATAAACTGCCGGCGCGATTGCGCGATTTCGTTTTTGAGCATCATGGCACAACACTCGTGGCCTATTTCTATAATCAGGCGGTCGATCAAGCGGGGGATGAAGAGTCGGTGGATATTGAACAGTTCACCTACCCCGGCCCCAAGCCGCAATCCCGTGAGACGGCCATTATGATGTTGGCCGACAGTTGCGAGAGCACGGTGCGCGCCCGCAAGCCCGCCAACAAACAGGAGATCTCCGATATTGTGAGCGGCATCGTCGATTCGCGGATGCGCGGCGGCCAGCTTGACGAGTCCAACCTGACGCTCAATGACTTGAAAACCATCCGCCAGATTTTCGTCGATATGCTGCAAGCGGTGTTCCACCCACGCATCAATTACCCGACCGCGGCCAACCGGAGCGCGGAAGTCCGGCAGGCGGCACCCGAACCCGCCGTCAAGCCACCCGAACCAGCGGCAGCATCGCCCGCGCCCGCCGCCAGCGAAGCACCGCCGGAACCAACCCCTCCCGCCGAAACCACCGCGCCAGCGCCGCGCACCGAACCAGAGGCCCGGCCCAAGCGCCAGACCGTCGAGATCCCGACGCCGATGCTCGACGATGACGACGATTCACCGCTGCCGGAAGTGCCCCGCCTGCGCCGCAACTCGCGCAGCAACGGTGCCGATACACAAGAGATGAAGACCCAAGACACGCAGACAGATGCACAGGACCAAAGCGCGGATGACTCAGATCGCGATCAGCATTCAAAATGAGGCCGACTATCCCGCCGACCCGGCGCGGCTGCGCGCGGCGGCCCAGGCGGTGCTCGCGCACCAGCAGATCACGGTGGGCGCGCTCACCATCGTGATCGCCGACGATGCGGCGGTCGCGGCGCTCAACCAGCAGTTTCGCGGCATCGATGCGCCGACCGATGTGCTGTCCTTCCCGGCAGATGCCCCCCCGGTGCCGCTCCCGGACGAGCCGCCGTATCTGGGCGATCTGGTGATTGCGCACCCATACACCGCCGCGCAAGCCGCCGCCGCAGGCCATGACCTGCATGAGAGCCTGGCGCTGCTGGTGGTGCATGGCACGCTGCACCTGCTGGGGTATGATCACGGTGATGATGCCCAACGCGCCGCGATGTGGGCGGCTCAAGCGGCCATCTTGCGGGTGCTCCATATCGATCCGGCGATTGTGCCGGATTTGGAGCTTGATGACTCTGCGGCTGAAGACAGCGATACCGCAGCGGGCGGTGCAGCGCTTCCTGAATCATTGGAAAGATCAGTCAACCGATCAAGACAATCAGCAAATGGATCAGGCGGCGCGCATGACCACTGAGCGCAAACCCAACAAAGTGGTCGATCAACTGACCTCGACCATGAAAATTGACCCGGATGAGTACAGCCCGGTCACCAGCAGCAACCGCGTCTCCAGCCTGGGCTATGCCCTGGCTGGGTGGCTGTACATGCTGCGCCGCCAGAAAAACACGCGGATTCAGGCGGTGGCCAGCGTGGTGGTGTTTGCGCTGGCGCTGTGGCTGCAAATTGATTTCACCGGGCTGGCGGTGCTGGTGCTGACGATCACGATTGTGTGGATGGCTGAATTTCTGAATGCGGCGGTCGAGGCGGTGTGCAACCTGGCGACTTCCGACATCCACCCGATGGCGAAAGTGGCGAGAGATGTCGCGTCGGCGGCGGTGTTGTTGGGCGTCGTCGCGTCAGTGATCATCGGCTTGCTGATCATGGGGCCGCCGCTGCTTGAACGGTTGAATTTGATTGGATAACACATGACACACGGCGATCAGGCTAAGAAAAATCCGGATGATCGGCTGGTGACCCCAGAGGGCGAAGAAATCGATCAGTCGCTGCTGGGCACGGTCAAAATCGATCCGGATGCGTACACGAATACCAGCAAAAACCCAGATCAACTCGCGAGCACCAAATACGCGATTGCCGGGCTACTCTACTTGCTCGTGCGCGAGCGCAGTATCCGGGTGCTGGCGGTGCTGACGGTTGGGGTTGTGCTGGCGGGGTTGTGGCTGGGCATCAGCCTGATGGGCTGGGCGCTGCTGGTGATCACCCTGGGGATGGTGTGGGTGACGGAGTGCTTGAACACGGCTATCGAAGCGGTCATCGACATCGCCGCGCCTGAACCCCACCCATTGGCGAAAGTGGGCAAAGACGTGGCAGCCAGCGCGACTTTCATCAGCGTGATCGTATTCCTGTTGGTCGTGGTGCTGCTGCTGCTGCCATCAGCGGTCCGTCGCTGGGGCTGGTGACAAGATGGGATTAACGATGCGGCGAATGAGAGGGCCAAACTAAACGATGGATGACCAACCGACACGCGACCCGCTGGACGATACCCAACCGACTGCCGAACGCCCGCGCCGGGGCAGCGCCCGCGCCCGGCAGGAGCGCCGCCGTCAGCGCCGCATCGCGGCGGGCGAACCGCTCCCCAGCCTGACACCGCCCCCTTCCGGGCCACCGACGGAATCACCAGCAGAGTCACCAGCGGAGCCAACCGCAGCTTTCCCTGAACGCGCTCGGCCACTATCTGATTCCGCAGCTTACACGCCCCCCGCGTGGCCGCCCACCGCAGCACCAGATAGCGCGGACGCCGCCCCTCCCGCGCTCCCCCGGCGACGGCGGCGCGCCGACCGCCCCGCACGTGCTGGGATCGGCATCCCACGCATCCAGCTACCCCAGATCAATTTGACGATTGACCGCGTGGGGCTGTACCTGATCGGTTCGGTGATCTTTGTCGTGGTGGTGGTGATTGTGTTGGGGCGTGTGCGCAATCAGCCGGTGGCGGCGCTGCCCAACGCCATCTGGATTGGCACCGAGTGGACTTACGAAAACCGCACCGACGAGGAAGTCGAGACATTCGTGGCGCGGTTGCAGGCGCACCAGATCGGGACGGTGTACGCTTGGGTCAGTTGGCTGCAAGAGAACGGCGAATGGCGCGGCACCCCTGAAAATTACGCGGCGGTCGCCGCCTTCGTCGAGCAGTTCAACAGGCTCTATCCCGAAGCGGATTTGTACGGATGGGTCAGCTTTCCGGCAGATCTGGGCGGTTACCGGATGGATGACGCCAACCTGCAGCAGCAGATCGCCGATTTCAGCGCGCGCGTGGTCGATGAATTTGGCTTCGAGGGTGTCTTCCTCAATATCGAACCTGTCCGCAACGACGACCCCAACTTTCTTGATCTGGTGCGCGGTGTGCGGCGGGCGCTTGATGTTGATGTGCCCATCAGCGTGGCGATCCCGCCGGACTGGAGTCCGGTCGGCGCGACGATCCCGGTGCCGCCGCTCATCGTGCCGGGGACGGAGTGGTCGCGTGACTACAAGCAGAGTGTCGCCCTGCTGGTGGATGAGTTGGCGGTGATGGCGTACAACAGCGGCCTCAGAGCGGCCAACGATTACAGCGCATGGGTCGCCTACCAGGTGGAAACCTACGCCGAAGCGGTCGCATCGCTGAGCGGCGTCAACACCGAAGTGATCATCGGCATCCCGACGTATGACGCCGAGCCGCCCGGCCACGATCCGTTGGTCGAGAACGTTCCGTCGGCCATCGCGGGGATTCAAACGGGGTTGGCCGCCGCCGGGGAGAACGCCAGCGCGGTGACAGGGGTTGCGATCTATGCGGGCTGGGAGACCGACGAGACCGAATGGGCCGATTTCGCGCGCATGTGGGTCAACGCGCGCTGATCAGCCCATCCGCTGAGGTGCGGCGCGACCCTAACCGCGCTCCAGCACCAGCAGCGCTCCACCCACGCTGTCTTCGAGGTCGCGCCGGAACGAGCCGAAGATGTAAACGACGCGGAAGCCATCTGGCGAGAACACCGGGGGCCAGTCCGGGAAGAGCCGCACCCCGTCCGGCAGATCGACGGTTTCGGTATAGGCGCTGTCCGGGCGGGCCGTCGTCGAGATGTGGATGGTTGTGACCTCGTCGTCGCTCTCCTCAGCCCAGGCGAACCCAATGGCCTCCGGCGCAATCGACACAAACGTACGCGCGCGGTTGCCTTCAGATGTCACCGGCGTCACGAGCGTCTTGGTGTTTCGCCGCAGATCAGTGGTCTCGATGGCGTTCGTTTCCACGTTGTAGTAGATCAGCGTGTCCCCTTCCGGGGTAAACAGCAGATCTCGGATCGGCACGCGGGGCAACCGGGGTTCCTCCGCTGCGCGCAGCAGCACATGCGACCCATCTTCCACATCCCACAACCGCACAGCCCCAGCAAAATCCGCCGTCGCCATCGCAGCGCTATCAGCACTGGCGGCAAACGCGACGAGCGTGTCGCTGCGCGCGCCGTCGAGTGCTTCACGCAGCTCAAAGAGGCTGTTGTAGCGAATTGTCAGCAAATTCGTGAGATGCCCCGTGACCGGGTCCCACAGTTCAAGCTGGTTCTGGTTCAGCAACACGATGCGGCTGCCATCCGGTAAATAACCGATCTGGCTCCCGCCGATTGAGGCAGGGATCTGCCGCAGCCGGTCGCCGCTTGCGACATCCCACAGATTGATATACCCGTTGGCGTGATACGAGGCGAGCGTTCTGCCGTCCGGCGCAAAGGCAATAGCGCGTGCGTAATCGCTGGCACCGATCAGGATTTCGATCTGGTCGCCACTCATCAAATCGATCAGACGGATGGGCAGCAGCGCCGGTACAATTTCGTCGCGGTGATAGATGCCGAGTTCATAGATCGCGGCGGTCATCCCATCTGGCGCGATGGCGAGGTTGAACGCCGAGTTGGTTTCAATCGGGAGCAAGCGTGTGATATCGGGTTGGGCCTGCACACCACCGAAACCGATCAACAGCAATGCCATACCCATCAGCTTGATCAAACGAATACGATTGTGCATCGGTCACCTGCCTTTCTCAGCCAGCGCTTCCATAAAGCAAATCGAGGTGGCGATGCCGCGATGAAACATCTCGACAGATAGATGCTCGTCTGGGCCGTGCGCGCCGTCGGATTCGAGGCCGAAGCCCATCAGAATCGACGGGATATTCAGTTCGCGCGCGAAATCGGCCACCACCGGAATGGTGCCGCCGCTGCGCCGAAAGCTCGGCGCGGCCCCCCAACCACGCTCAAATGCGCTGATGGCCGCCTGCATCGCTGGCAGGTTGCGATCCACGAGGGCTGGGGTGCCGCCGTTCAGATAGCGGAGTTCGGTGCGCACCGTCGGCGGCGTGATCTGCTGGACAAACGCGCGAACCTGCTGGTAAATCCGCTCTGGGTCCTGATTTGCCACCAACCGGCAACTGATCTTCGCCATCGCTTTGGCGGGCAGCACCGTCTTCGACCCCGCCCCGGTGAACCCGCTCAGCAGACCGTTGATCTCCAGCGTCGGGCGGGCGGTTTGCCGTTCGATGAGTGTGTAGCCCGGTTCGCCCCACACCGCCGGGATGCCCGTCTCGCGGATGAAGGCGGCTGCATCCAGCTCGATCTCGCGCAGCGCAGCGCGTTCATCCGCGTCGAGCGGCAGCACATCGTCATAAAACCCCGGCACCGCAACGCTGCCGTCGGCGTTATGGAGTTGCGCGATGATCTGGCTGAGCGCGAGCGCCGGGTTATGCACCGGGCCGCCCAACCCGCTGTGCAGATCGCGCTTCGGGCCGGTGACATGCAGTTCCATGTAGGCCAGCCCGCGCAGCGCATACGTGATGGCCGGATTATCCATCGCCGCCATCCCAGTATCTGAGATCACGCAGACATCCGCCACCAGCCGCGCTTTGTGTGTACTCAGAAGGCTGCCGAGGTTCGGCGAGCCGATCTCCTCCTCGCCCTCAATGAGGTACTTGACGTTGACTGGCGCATGACCCTCTGTGGCCAGGAACGCCTCCAGGGCCTTCAGATGCGTGAACATCTGCCCCTTGTCATCCGACGCGCCGCGCGCATAGATTACACCGTTGCGGATCACAGGTTCGAACGGGGGGTTGCTCCAGCCGTCGGCCAGGACGGCGGGCTGTACATCGTAATGCCCATAGACGAGGATCGTGGGGGCGTCTGGCCCAGCCCCCAGCCATTCGCCGTAAACCGCCGGGTGGCCGTCGTTGGGCAGCAGTTCGGCAGTCTGCATCCCCAACTGTTTCATATTGGCCATGAGCCACTCAGCGGCGCGGCGCACATCGTCGTTGTGTTCCGGCATGGTGCTGATGCTCGGAATCCGCAGCAGTTCGAAGAGTTGATTCCGGTAGACTTCGGCGTTGCCTCTGGCAAATTCCAGCGGAGTGATTGACATACGCGCTTACCTTTCCCTAGACCGTTGTGCAATCGTCGTGTGAACGTCCCGACCTCAGCGGAATCACGCCCTATTGGCGAACACGTCGGCGGCATTCCGCCAGATGGCGGCTTGATCGGCGGCATCGGGGTTGAAGGGGAAATAATACCCCACCCGATCCAGTAATCCGGTATACCGTGCTTTAACCGCCTGCGCCAGTTCGTCATGTGGCGCGACGACGGCAAATGCGTGCAGCAGGTCGTCGCTGATCAGTTCGCCCATCTCGGCCCAGCGCCCCTCGCGCGACAGCCCATTGAGCCGCTCATACAGATCGCCCCACCCGTGCATGTCCATCACAGGTTTGTAACTTGGCGTGCTGGCGTAAAACGCGATCTGCGCGCGCACAAAACCCGTATTCTCCGCGATCTCAGCGTCATTGCGCCCGGTAACCACAAAGATCGCGCAGCTCAGCGCGCAGTCGGCACGGGTGCGCCCGGCTTTCGTCGCCCCGTGTTCGATGTTCGGGATGATCAGTTCGCGCAGGTAGCCCAGCGTGTGAAATGGGTGCACATGGAAGCCGGCGCACATCTCCCCCGCCAGCCGGCACAGAATCTTATTGACCCCGGCGATGTAGATAGGGATGTCCGGGTGCTCGATGGGGCCGGGCGAAAAGAACGGCGACATCAGCGTGAACTGATAGTGCTCACCCATGTAGCGCAGCGGTTTGTTCGTCTGGAAATTGGCCCAGATGGCGCGCAGCGACTCGACATATTCGCGCAAGCGGGGCGCGGGCGGCGTCCAGGGGGTGCTGAAACGCCGCTGAATGTGCGGCTTGACCTGTGTTCCCAGGCCCAGCACAAAGCGACCACCCGACTGCGCCGCCAGATCCCACGCGATCTGCGCGGTGATCATCGGGCTGCGCGGGAAAGCGACGGCAATCGCGGTGCCCAGCAGCAGCCGCTCGGTGGCAGCGGCGGCGTGTGTGAGCGGCAAAAATGGGTTGTGGGCGGTTTCGCTCGTCCACAAGCCGCCGAAACCGCGATCCTCAACCGCGCGGGCGATATTCGCTGCGGTGTTCAAATCATCCGGGAAAATCGTGACATCGAATTGCATGATTGGGCAGACTTTCTGTGGCTATCCAAGATTTGCGGGGTTAATCATGCGCCGCGCCGTTTAGTCCGGCTGGATGGGGACGATGCGAAACGCCGGGAACGACGCGGCGACCGCTTCGAATTCCGCAAGCGGCGCATCTTTGTCTACAGGGACGTGGGGCCGCGCGCCGGGCGCAGATTGCAGATACGCTTTCAGAATCGGTGGGCGCGCCTCAACGGGTATTTCTTCCAATTTCACTTGGGTACGCCGCCCGCTGCGAATGGTCGCCGCACCGTTGGCGGCGCGCACATTCCGCACCCACTGCGCCTCGTCGCCCAGCATCGACACCAGATAACGTTCCCCATCAAATGGCGCGAGCACGACCGGCAGCGAGATCACGCGCCCAGACTTCCGGCCAACGACTTCCAGCGTCACCCAATTGCGCGAAAGCCCCGACGAGTGATAGGCCTTCCACCCAGTGTTCAGCAGCCGTGCCATCCAGTTTGGGCGGTTTTCACGGTACATCCAGCGCTTGAGATTTTGCATGACAACACCTCCGTAATCACAAAACGTCTGTGCTGCGATTCGACCTTAACAGCGATGGCGGGCAGCGGCGTCGGCATCGTGCCGACAAGTAATTGTGGGAATTATAGCAAATTGCGCCGATGTCGGTATGCGGCGGGCGAGACCACAATGCTATAATTCTCGTATCTTCGAGGACTACACAAGGCTGTTCCGTATGGTCGATCAACCGGATTTGCACAGGATAGACCCTGATCACCTGGTCACACTGTATCAGGTGTCGCGCACCATCAACTCCAGCCTCGAATTCGCCGAGGTTCTGAACAGCGTCATGGATGCAGTGATGGACGCGACGCGCGCCCAACGCGGCTTTCTGATGATCGCCGACCCAGGAACCCATGCGCTGGAAGTGCGGGTGGCGCGCGGAGTCGACGACGGCAAAGTCGGTGGCAAAATCGGCACAAGCACATCAGCCTCCGCAGCCGACGGCAAGGCCGAAGAAGACAGCCCTTACAGCACCACCATCGTGCGGCATGTGGTGATGACGCTGGAACCGCTGCTGACCAACAACGCCCAGTTCGACGAGCGCTACACCGCCGGGCAAAGCATCATCCTGCGCGGCCTGCGCGCGATTCTGTGCGTGCCGATGGTCGTGCGTGAGCGGCTGGTCGGGTTGGTCTACGTCGACACAGCGATCCGCGACGGCAACTTCTCCGACTCTGATCTCCAACTACTGATCGCGGTGGCGGGTCAGGCGGCAGTCGCCATCGAAAATGCGCGGTTGTACGGGGTCGCGGTCGAAAAAGGCCGTCTGGAACGCGAGCTGCAAATGGCCCGCGAAATTCAGGAGTCGCTGCTGCCGCGCCAACTACCACAGCTCTCCGGCTTCGATCTAGCGGCCACCTGGCGCTCTGCGCGCGAAGTGGCGGGCGATTTTTACGATGCTTTTCTGCTCAAAGACACCTCACTGGGGTTGATCGTCGCGGACGTGTCGGATAAAGGCGCTCCGGCGGCGCTGTTCATGGCCTCTGCCCGCAGCATGATCCGCAGCCATGCGTTTTTGGGGCTGACTCCCGTCGAGACGTTGGGCCAAACCAACGATCTGATTCTGAAAGACACCGACAGCGGCATGTTCGTGACCGCCTACTACGGTGTTTTCCAATCAAACGGGCACACCATTCTGGTCAATGCCGGGCACAACCCGCCGTGTCACTGCCGCGCCGCCTCCGGTGAGGTCACATTTCTGCCGCGCGGCGGGCGGGCCATCGGTTGGTTCCCCAACAACCCGCTCAAAGCGACCGAACTTCAGCTTGAGCCGGGCGATGTGCTGGTGCTCTACACCGACGGCCTCACCGAAGCCGAAAACAGCGCCGGCGATTTCTTCGGCGAGGCACGCTTGGCGGAGTCATTGCGGCAAGTGGCTGATCAGCCCGCCGAAGCAATCTTGAACCATCTCATCAAGGTGGTCGATGACTTCGTGGGCGATCATCTGCTGGCCGACGATCTGACGCTGAGTGTTGTCCGCTACACCGGCACCAACGGATCGTACGCGTGAAGCCCGGCAGTGCGCGTGGTGCCAGAGCTGTAAGGTGTAAATGTTGTAAGGTTGTAAGGATGGAGGCATCGGCGACCGATGGCGAAATTAATCTCTAATAACGGGACGGCTTCGGCAGCCCGCTGGGTCTTGGTCGCCATCGTCATCATCGGCATTCTGGTCGGTGCATGGATTGCGCGTGGGATCTTGCTGCTGACGTTGGCATCGGTCATCCTCGTGACCCTGATCACGATCCCAACCCGTTTTCTCATCCGTCGCGGGATGCGGCGCGGCCCCGCCACCATCATTTCACTGGTGACCATCTTCGTGACGATCAGCATCCTGGCCGCGGTGACCTTCCCGACGCTCACCGACCAGTTCGAAACGCTGATTTTGCAGAGCATCCCTACCAGTTTGGGCCGTGCCATCGCCTGTGAGGAGTCTGCCAACGATGCCACCCTCACGTGGGAACAGTTACAAAGCTGTTGGATTCGGGAAAACGATGATGTCATCGCTCAATACCCCTTCCTGGAGCCGCTCCGCGATCTCGATCAACTGGCGAATGTGGTCGTGGTCCAGTTCGGCGGCGCGCTGGGCCAAGTGGGGAGCACGTTGCTCCCCGTGCTGGGGTCGCTGGCGAGCACGCTGTTCAGCGTGCTGCTCGTCCTCTTCCTGAGTATGTACCTGCTCGTCGATCCGCAGATGCACGAAGAGGGTCTCATCAAGCTAGCCCCCACCAATTACCGCCACCGCGTCCGCGAGATCATCGCCCGCCTGGATTACACCATGCGCGGTTGGCTGCAAGCCACCATCATCTCGATGGCGTTCGTCGCGGTCGCCACGTGGTTGGGGCTGGCAGTGCTTGGCATCCAGGAAGCCGCCGCGCTCGGCGTGATCGCAGGGGCGCTGTCCTTCATCCCCAACTTCGGCCCCATCATCGCCTTAATCCCTTCGATTATCGTCGGTGCGATTCAAACGCCGGATAGCCTCGGCTGGATCGTTGTGGTGATCTACGGCGTGTCGTTCATCCAAAGCCAGATCGTGACGCCCATCCTTGTCGCCGGGCGCATCCATGTGCCGCCGGTGCTGGTGCTGCTAGGGCAGATCATCTGTGGGACGTTTCTCGGCTTTTTGGGGATCATGCTCGCGGTGCCCCTCGTCGCCATTTTGATGGTGCTGGTTCAGGAGATTTATATCAAAGATTTGCTCGGCGACACCTCGTCAGATGTGCACGACATCGCCGAGGATGTCTCGCTCACCTGGCCGTATGCCAACTGATCGAGTAGCCCAGTTGCAAGTATCAAGCGTTGGAATTTCGTAAGTTGACCCTATACAGGGGAGATGGAGGGGGCTATAATGCCTCGCACGTTGGGGATGGGCGGGGCTGTGGCGCGCTGTGAAGAACGCATATATCCCAAATATCCCAAACGAGTTTACAACTGACTAGCCAAAGAGCGCTTCCAGGGATTGACAC
>JAADYY010000346.1 GCA_010092805.1 Chloroflexota bacterium
ACGATCACGATCACCTCCACGCAGCCCGTCAGCGGCATTCGCACCGAAATTCGCCCGCTGACGACGGCTGAAGCCGAAGCCCTCGCCGACCCGGCTGTTGCGCCGAGTGTGGCGGCGGTCGCCAGCGAGTACCGTTTGCCCGGCGTGATCGTGGCCGGGGGCGAAAGCCTGCCGCTGAATATCACCGGCGCTTCGCCCAACTACGCCGAAGTCCAGAACTGGGACGTACAGACAGGGGCGTTCGTCACCCCGGCGGACGATGAGGGGCGGGCGCGAGTCGCGGTGCTGGGCCGCAGCGTCGTTGAGTTTCTATACGGCGACCGCGACTTCAACCCGGTCGGGCTGCCCGTCGAGATCAACGGCGGCGTCTTCACCGTCAGCGGCGTGATGGCCGAGCGCGACGGCAGCGGCTTCGGCGACCCGAACGAAGTCGTGTTTGTGCCGCTGAGCACCGCACAGAGCCGGCTCGACAACGCCCGTGTCTCTGGCGGCGGTTACGAGGTCTCGTTAATGACAGCGGTCGCCCACTCGCCAGATGACATCGATCTGGCGGTTGAAGAGATCAGCGCCTACCTGCGCCAAGCACACGAGATCGAGGCGGTGGGCGATGAGGATTTCGCCGTCAGCTTGCAGGGGAATCTGCTCAGCTCGATTGGCGACATCACCGGGCTGCTGACCGTCTTTCTGGCCGTCATCGCCGGGATCGCGCTGCTGGTGGGTGGCATCGGCGTGATGAATATCATGCTCGTCAGCGTCACCGAGCGCACCCGCGAGATCGGGCTGCGTAAAGCCGTCGGCGCACGCGGCAGCGACATTCTGTGGCAGTTTCTGATCGAGAGCATCCTGCTGGCGGGCGTTGGCGGCGCGCTGGGCATCGTCAGCGGTGGCCTGCTGCTGATCGTCGGCGGGCTGGTGATCCCGGATTTGCCGTTGGGCGTCTCAGCAGACGCGGTGGTGCTGGCGACGACAGTCAGCGGGTTTATCGGCATCTTCTTCGGCCTCTACCCGGCCAACCGCGCCGCCCGGATGCGCCCGATTGATGCACTGAGGTTCGAGTAATGTTGACGAGTTTGCTGGAAAATGTGCGGATCGCGCTCATTGGGCTGCGATCCAATAAGCTGCGCGCCGCCCTGACGATGCTCGGCATCACAATCGGGGTGGCGGCGGTCGTCGTGATGCTGTCGATTGGCACGTCGGTCGAGGACTTCATCCGGGGGGAATTCGAGGCGCTCGGCGCGGATCTCGTCCTGATCATCCCTACACGCGGCGATGATGGCACGCTCACGCCGCTGACTGTCGCGGACGCCGAAGCCCTCGCCGACCCGCTGCGCGCACCGGATCTGCTGCGCGTCATGCCGCAGACCGCCGACACGCTGCCCGTCGTTTACCGAGGCCGGTCGTTCACCCTCAACGTGCAGGGTGTGACCGCCGACTACCCAACAATCCGCAGCCGGAATGTGACCAGCGGGCGTTACTTCGATGATGCGGAGGCCGAAACCGCCGCCCGTGTCGCCGTGATCGGCCCGAAAACCGCCGCCCGCCTGTTTGAGGATACCGATCCTATCGGCCAGTTTGTGCGCATCAATGCCGTCAGCTTTGAGGTGATCGGCGTACTGGAAGCTATCGGCGGGGGTGGTCAGGCTGGCGATCAGGATGATCTGATCCTTGTGCCAATCACAACGGCACAAACCCGCCTGAGCGGTGAACGCATCCTCACGGGCGAGCGCCCGGTCGCCGTGATCCTTGCGCAGATCACCGATACCGACCGGGTCGATCCGGCGCTGGCCCAGACTCGGGCGGTGCTGCGCGCCGAGCGCGAGATCCCCGCCGGGATGAATGATGATTTTCAGGTGATCAGTTCCACATCCATCCTGGACACGCTGACGGCCATCATCGGCCTGTTCACCATCTTTCTGGGGCTGATCGGCGGGATTTCGCTGCTGGTGGGCGGCATCGGCGTGATGAACATCATGCTCGTCAGCGTCACCGAGCGCACCCGCGAGATCGGGCTGCGTAAAGCCGTCGGCGCGCAAAGCCGCGACATCGTGCAGCAGTTTCTCGTCGAAGCGGTGGTCATCGCGCTGATCGGCGGCTTGATCGGCGTGTTGATCGCGCTGGCGGGCGCGCTGGCCGCCGGGCTGTTGCTGGCCGCCTTCGATGTGAGCGTCAGCGTCCGCGCGGACAGCATCGCCCTGGCCCTGATCATTTCGGCGGGGGTGGGCATCTTTTTTGGGAGCTATCCCGCCCGCCGCGCCGCCCGCCTCCATCCAATTCAAGCCTTACGTTACGAATAACAGCGTCAAGTAGAACCCTTGACCTGATCGACTGACAGGAGACAGATGTCATGTTGCCCGACCTTCCTTTGCCATTCGCAGCGTTTGTCGCGCTGCTGTTCCTCATCAACGCGGTGATTCAGACGCTGCGCGGCGGCAGGCCGCTCGGCTGGTTCGGGGCGTTGCTGGCCGCACTCGCGATCATCGCGACGACCAGCGCGCTGATCCTCAGTACGCTGCTGGGCAATCCCGCCCTGATGATCAATGCGGTGACGCTCGCCAACGCGCTGATCGTCGTCGTGATCAGCATTGTCATCTTTGTGATCGAAGCGCGCCGCCAGGATCGTCCGCGTCAGCGCGGGCATGGCACATTGGGGATCGGCGTCGGTGCGCTGATGAGCGTCGCGGTGTTCACAACCCCGGCGATCATCGGGGCGTTTGCCATACCGACCGGTGCGCTGTCTGCGGCCTCGGCTCCGGCGTCGGTCTCGATGCAAGCCGACAGCCCGTTGATTGATCTGCTGATCGATGAAACCGGCCTCGACCGCAGCACGCTCGCGGCGGAACTCGCGGCAGGGGCAACCATCGCCGATTTGATCAACGCCAACGGCGGCGACCTGGAGCGGGTGATTGCGGAAGGAACCGAGATGGCGCTGGCACAGCT
>JAADYY010000347.1 GCA_010092805.1 Chloroflexota bacterium
GCAGCTTACGATAACCTGGGTGATGCGGCGCATCGCGCTGGCCCGCTGGCTGATGAGTCGCGTCAGCTCGTCAAGCTGGCACTGGCGATTGGCGCAGGGTTGGAAGGGGCCAGCCACGCGCATGTACGCCGCGCCGTCGAGATGGGCATTGCACCCGACGCCATTCGCCATGTCGCCCTGCTGGCCATTACCACGCTGGGTTTCCCGCAGGCTGTGCGCGCGTTGACCTGGGTGAACGATATTTTAGAGGCGTAGTTGCAGACTATCGCTGCCAGGTATGATCATCCGCCCGACTTTGCGAAGCGGCCCAACACGAACTGATAGCCGTTTTGCGCGCCATTGCGCTCAACCTGTGCAAGGCCTCGCGGTTCAATCCGCAGGTGATCTTGCGGCGGCGCAGCAAACGATCTGGTGTAAAATCATTGGATGGGTCAAGGGAGCATCACATGCATGGGATGGCAACAATTGCCAATGAAGCGGAGGCACTGCGCAGCGCGGTAGCGACAGGCACAGCCTACAAACCGATTTACGTGAAACTCAAGCTGGTATGGGCGTGTAATTTGCGCTGTGTGATGTGCAATCACTGGCGCGATCACCGCGCACCTGCCCTGAGAATGGATCACTGGGGGCCGGTGATCGATGAGTTGGCGGCGCTGGGCTGCGAAAAGCTGCACATCAGCGGCGGCGAGCCAACGCTGCACCCCGACCTGCTGGCCGTCATCGCGCGGGCCGCCGCCAACGGCATGCGCGTGACAATGACCACCAACGCCACGCGCATCGACAAAGCTTACGCCCGCGCCCTGGCCGACAGCGGACTGCACGGCGTCAATGTCTCGATTGACAGCCCGCAAAAGCGGCTGCACGATAAGATTCGCGGCGTTAAGGGGAGTTGGAAGCAAACGGTCGCCGGGGCAGATTATCTCGCGCGCTGCTTGCGCGCCGGGCGCTTGCGCATCAACACCGTCGTGACGCGCACCAATTACGCGAGTCTCGTCGATCTGCCGGCGTTGGCAAGTCAGATCGGTGCCGGGTCAATCAGCTTGATTCCTGTGGATATGAACACACCGGACATACGACCGCTACGGATACGCCACCTGCGGGACTACAACCAGCGCATCGCCCCAGTGATCGCAGCGCAGGGATTGGCCGCCGGTTTGATCCAGACGGAAGCTGAGGCCTACCCCTTCGGCACCACCGCAGCCGATCTCCAGCGCAGCCTGACCGGGCGCTACGCCCAGAATTATTATGCGGCGCAGCGCTGCTATGCCCCCTGGATGCACGCCCTGATCGATCATGTGGGGCAGGTGATGGTGTGCTGCATGTTGCGCGAGGGGCCAGTGCTGGGCGATTTGCGGCAGGACTCATTCGCCGCGATCTGGAGCGGTGATGGCTTCGCGCGCTTGCGCCAGCAGACGACACGTCCCCTCTTCCCCACGTGCCTATCCTGTGATATGTTTACCGCCATCAATCAGCAAATCGACGGGCTGATCGCCAACGTGTAATCTAACTCAGGTCAGCGAAGGTGTCTTCGTCCTGCTCGTCGAAATAGGCCGCTGTAGTGCTGCTATCATCGCCAGCGGCAGCGCTCGAAGACTCTTCGTAGCGCATGTAGGGGCCTTCCGGGTGTTCAGCGTTCGCGACCTGGCCGTCGCACAATGCGCAGCGATTGCCATCGTGCGTTTGCGGCAGGTGTTCTTCACATGCAGGCAACCCGCAGTAGCTGCACTGCCCTACTGCGATCCGGTTGTGACGCCGCCGTACGATCACCCCAACGATCACCTGGCAGCGCGCTGGCGCGTCGGGCGTTTCCATGGGCATATCCGACATATCTGACATAGGCATCACCTATTCGCCGCTGCCACAGCAGCAATGCACCAGGGACAAATTGTTCCGATAACATCCAAACTTTAACGCAGGGGCTTGGACTGTGCCAGTCGATCCGCGACCGGAAATTGAAGTACACTGGAACGCATGAAAATCTGCCTACTTTCCGATAAGTACCCGCCCGAACGCGGCGGTCTGGCTGTCTCGGCACAGCGCCTCGCGCGCGGCTTGCACGGGGCGGGTCATCACGTGACGGTGTGCGTCATGAGCGCTAAGCTGCCGCCCGGCCAGACCAAGCGCGTGAACTACGACGGTGTGACCGTTTACCGGGTGGGCAAACACGACCGCGACGACGACACCCTGTCCGCCTGGTTCGACGCGATCTGCGCGCTGCATCGCCGCCTGGGTGGCTTCGACATCATTCATGCCTATTACGCCGTCAATGCCGGGTTCGTCGGCGTCTACGCCGGGCGCTACCTGCACACCCCCACCATCGTCAGCGTGCGCGGCAACGATTTGGAACGCGGGGTGTTCTACCCGGCCAAGACAGGCGGCGTGCTGTGGGCGCTCGCCAACGCCGACGCGGTGACCACCGTCACCCGCGATCTGTCGCGCAAAGCGGCGGCGCTCGCGCCCGGCCAATGCATCGAGACGATCTTCAACAGTGTCGATACCGAGACGTTCAAGCCAGGCCGCGTCGATCCGCGTATCACCGCCGACCTTAACGCCGATGGCATCCCGCTGATCGGCTTCGTCGGCGAGGCGCGCGCCAAAAAAGGCTTCGCGCCGCTGTTGGCCGCCTTCGCACGTGTGGCGGAGCGTCGGCCCGGCGCGCGCCTGCTGCTCGTTGGGGGGATGCGCCCGGACTGCGAACCGATCCTATCGGCATTCCGTACCCGCTATCCCGAAGTCGAGGTGTGGGATGTGTTGCACCTGCCGCACGAAGATTTACCGTACA
The DNA here is from genome assembly GCA_010092805.1 of Chloroflexota bacterium. GTDB lineage: Bacteria > Chloroflexota > Anaerolineae > Aggregatilineales > Phototrophicaceae > Flexifilum. The sequence continues at coordinate 2,783 of JAADYY010000347.1, forward strand.
TCTACAATTTACTCGATGTCCTGGTGATTCCATCGCTGCACGACGGGATGCCGAACGCGCTGCTGGAAGGGATGGCGTCGGGCTGCGCTGTTGTCGCCAGCGATGCCGGGGGTATCCCCGATGTGATGCGGCACGAGCGCACCGGAATTCTGGTAGCTCCCGGCGCTATTGAGGAGTTGGCCGCCGCGATCCTTGATCTACTGGATCACCCAGAGCGGCGGCGCAAGCTCGGCGGGGCCGCACGGGCACACATGCTAGCCCATTTCGCCCCCAGCCGCGAGATCGACGCGAATGTCGCGCTCTATAATCGGCTGACGGGCCGCTCCAACCGCGACGAGGACGACAAGAGGCGCGCATAAACCTCGATCAAGCGGTCGCCCGCGATGTCCCAGGTGAATTCCCGGCGGACGCGCTCAGCCCCGTGAGCGGCCATCTGCGCCGCGCGGGTTGGATCGGCGAGCAGAGTCAGCACGGCGCGGGCGAGCGCATCCGGCGCGTCCGGCGTGAACAGCAGCGCCTCGTGATCGGCGTGGGCAAGTTCGCGCACCACCGGCAGATTCGCGGCCACAACCGGACGCTCACACGCCATATATTCGAGGATCTTCAGCGGGCAGCAGCCCTGCACCACATTGCGATCATTGTAACCGAGCGGCGCGACACACACATCTGCCCCGGCGATCAGCGCAGGGATGGCGTCATGCGGCACGGGATCGTCGATGGTGACCTGCGCCGCGATCCCCAGCCCCTCAGCGTGCTTGCGCAGCGCTTTGCGCTGGCGGTTCCGCCCCCGCCCCACAATGCGCAGCCGGACGGGCCGTTCGGCCAACAACAGCGGCATCGCTTCTAACAGCGTCCGCAGCCCCTGCCAATCGGCCAATGTCCCGATATAGAGCAGCACTGGCGGATCGTCGGGGGCGCGCTGCGGCAGCGGCGTTGGGCTGAAGTGCGCCACATCCACTCCATTCGGGATCACGGTGATCTTCTCCGCCATGATTCCCAGGCTGATCAGGTACAGCCGCGTCACCTGTGACACGCAGACAATCGCATCGGCGGCGGCGAGCATGGTAAGTTCGCGCGCCTGAATCGTGTCGATGAGCGGTGCGCCAGCGAGTGCGGGGTAGTGGTACTTCAGTTCGACACTCGGCAGCCCATTGATCTCGCAGAGCAAGCGCAGCCCGCGTCGCTGCGCGGCTAGCAGCGGCCACCCACCCCACACACTGCGCACATGCCCAACCGCGTAGCCCGGCGCGGACGCAATGTGTTGCGCAACGAACGCGCTGAACGCTTCGGCCCGGTCGAGATAGGTCGTCGATGCATCGGGCTGCGCCGGGACGCGCAGCATCTGCGCGCCTACATACTGTTCGTGTGGGGGCAAAGTGCCGTCGTTGGCCGTGATCAGCGAGACAGCCGCGCCCGCCGCAACCAGCGCGCGCGTGAACTGCGTGATGTGGGTACTCGCCCCTTTCGGCGCGGGCACAACATCGAACGCCGTGTAGAGCGTCTGCTGGCCGTGCAATTTGCCGTGTAGTTTGTATGGTGGATGCAGCATCATAGCGCCAAGCGTAACCGAAATCGCGGCATGGGACGAATCGCAGATTCCACCCCAATTTGGGGGGTGCTTGGTACCCCCGATTAAACGATCTTGCGTTACACTCAGGTTAGGTCAAAGTTTAGAAAGCTTCGAGTTTAGAGTGCAGATTAGCTGCTTGCAATGCTGCGATGCAGGCTTGAAGGTGGGGAGAAAAGTTCAAAAGATGACCACACAAGCAATCGAATTGACAGATGCTGCCGCGTTGCCAGTCGAGCAAGCCCTGGCTCCGGCCCCCAACGGCCAAATCATCATTCAGCCGTACACCTTCCACGACGCACACAAGGTCGACTCAGCCGGGGCGCGGCAGGTGAGCGAGCGCAGTGGGCTAGCGTTCCGCTTCGACGCAATCCCGCGTGATCTCGACCGGGGGGTGAGTACGTTTGAGGAGCAGCAAGCCCGCATAATTGACGAAAACAAAGCCGCCTGGAGCCGCTACAGCGCCATCCGAAACCGACGGGATCAGGCTTTGCGGCGCATGCGCGGGGCGCGCGGTGTTTTGCTGCTGGCCTTTGTGGTTTTGCTGGTAATGGGCTTCATCCTGGGCGCACCGGGCACCGGCCCCATCAACCCCATCGTCTTTGCCCCAGCGGCAGTTTGGTTGGTGATGCTGGCCGTCATGCAGTGGTGGTATCGCGGTGCCGAGGCGCGCTTCGAGCGCAGTGACAGCTTCCGCCTGCCCGTTGCGCCACCCATCTTGCCTACATTAGCCAATGATCACAGCGCGCGGCTGCGGCTGCTGCGTTCGCTCAACTGGGCGCTGCGGGATGATTTGCATGGGCGCGTCAAAGGTTGGGTTGATCTCAGCAGCGCCATCAAAGAGACCAACGTGATCGACGAGGGCCGCTCGCGCGCTGGCGCGCCGGTCGCCCGCTACCTGGAAGATTGGTTTTCGTACAAGGGACGGCTGGTCGGTGGGCCGCAATTGCATCTGGTGGTGACCGATAAGGTCAAGCAGCGGCTCCAACACACCAAGCGTGGCAGCCAAAGCGGTCGCCCCAGGAACAAATCCGAACAGCAGCACATCCGCCACAAGATTCGCGCGCAACTGCGCATCACACCAGGGCGGCACACCCTCAATCAGCAGCCTGACCAACAGCACGATCTGCCCGCAGAACTGGAACTGCTGAACAAGCAGATCAGCGAGGATCGCATCGAGATTGTCTTGGGCACCGCTTCGGCGATTAGCGCCGAGGAGCTGGTGCAGGTGATCCGGCACCTGTACAGCCACCTGCGGCCTGCGCAAGCGTCTTGAGCGGCAGGCGCATTTAGTCCATGCGGCGCATCGTCATTACAGGCACGCCGGGATCGGGCAAGACGACCCTGGCCCGCCAGATCGCGGATCGGCTGGGGCTGCCACACATCGAATTGGCCGCCCACTACTGGTGCCCCAACTGGCAACCCTGCCCACCCACGACGTTCGCTGCTCAGCTACGCACATGCCTGGCGACCGATGCCTGGGTGATCGACGGCTTGTACCACAAGGAGTTGACATGGGCACGCGCCGACACACTCATTTGGCTGGACTACCCGCTGCATATCGTCCTCACGCGGCTGCTGCGGCGCACCATCCGCCAGATCATCACGCAGGAGCGGTTGTGGGGTGGCCCAAACCGCGAGACCTGGCGGCGGGCCTTCTTCAGCCGCGACTCGTTGGTATGGAGCGCGCTTTTCGGTCACCATCGACGGCGGCGGCGCGACCAACGCCGTCTCAAGCAGCCAACTTACGCCCATCTCGCTGTGATTCGGCTGCGCACGCCCGCGCAGGCGGATCGCTGGCTGGCGACTGTCGCGCCAGCACGCACCGCTGTTTGCAACACGAGGAGGCTTTTGTGGAGATCCCGTTGACCATCCTCTACACCTACAGCCTACACGGCGCTCTTGACCGCCTGCCCCGGCTGTACACCCTCATCCGCGCGCTGCGCAGCAAGGCCGCGGGGCGGGTGCTGCTGTTCGATCTCGGTGCCAGTTGCAGCCCGGTGATCTGGCCGTGCGCGCTCACGGGGGGGCGCTCGACGCTGGTTGCGCTCGATGGGATGGGCTACGATGCGGCCAACATCGTCGGGTCCGCAGATGACGATGCGCGCATCAAGCTGGGCGACAACGTGCGCATGATTCTGGTTGACAACGATTATCCCTGGCGCGACGGTGATCTCGTTGCGACGACCCCTGACGCGACGACCGCCATCAATCCCGACGAGATCACGCTGCACATCGTCCTGCGACCCGCCAGCACCACACGCCTCGACGGGCCAGACGGCAAGCGTCTGTTCCTCGCCGGGGTCGGGGGCGAGCAGGTGGGGAGTGTCGGGTTGAAGCTGATGAACGACTGCCCGCCCCAGTTGATCGATCATGCTGTACATGATCTACTGCCGACGACCTTCCCCGACCCAACCATCAGCGGGATCGTCGAATTCGTGCGTGCCGAGGCGCGTTACGCCGAAAAACGCCGGGGTGCCAAATCCTGAGCACGCGCTGCGGTGTGTTGGTCATCGCCAGCCATAAACTTATTCTTCTGTGACCTATGCTAAAATTGGTGTGTAGACCAAGACGGCACCGAGGTTACACATGCGAGCAAGTCGCCTTATCGCAGATCGCTATGAACCCATCAAACTGATCGATCAAGGTGGCATGGGCGATGTCTTCCAGGCACGGGACATCGAAACAGACGAAATCGTCGCCATCAAATTTCTGAAGCCAGATGTCGTCGCCGACGATCCGGCGCTGGTGCAGCGCTTCGAGCGCGAGGCCGAAGCCCTGCGCCAGCTCCACCACCCGAATATCGTCTCAATTTACGCGACGGGCGAGCAGGATGAAGTGCATTACATCGTCATGGAGTTCGTCAGCGGTGGATCGTTGGCGCAGCTTTTGCAGCGCGAGGCGCAGCTCCCCATCGAGCGCGTCCTGATGATCGCGCTCGATTTGGCGGACGCCCTCACGCGCGCCCACCGCTTGAAAATCATCCACCGCGATCTCAAGCCCGCCAATGTGCTCTTGGCCAACGACGGCTCCCCGCGCCTGACGGATTTCGGCGTCGCCTACCTGGACGACCGCAACACGCGCATGACCCAGACCGGGTCGCTGCTGGGTACGCTGGCCTATCTCAGCCCAGAGGTTTGCAGCGGTGGCGGCTACGACGAACGCAGCGATATCTGGGCGTTCGGCATCTTGCTGTTTGAGATGCTGACAGGCGAGCGCCCCTTCCTGGAGACGACCCCCGCCGGCACTATCACCGCCATCATGACCAAGCCGACGCCTGATCTGAGCCAGATGCGCGCAGATATCCCGATGGAACTGGCGAATCTCGTCTACTGGATGCTGGCGAAGAACCCCCTTGACCGTGTGCCCAGCGTCCGTACTGTCGGGGCTGAGTTGGAAACGATCCTGCGCCGGTTAAGCGAGCGCGATGCCATCAGCAGCGAAGTCGCGCGCGCCGTGCCGCCAGAGGACGAGTCGCGCTTTGCCACCACCCCCATACGTCCGGCCAATCTCGACCAGTTGGGGTTGGGGCAGTCGCCGCTTGATAGCCAGGTGCAAGCCGCGTTGAATCAAACGAATCAAACGCCCACAGCGGGTGGGAGTTCGCTGCCACAGATCACGAGTTTGAGCAGCAGCCTGTCCGATGTCCTGCCCCGGCGGCGCGTCACCGCCCCGCGTGTGGTGATCTCGTACCGCCGCGATGATACCGGGGCCATCACCAGCCAGATCTTCGACCAGCTCGCGAGTGTGTTGGGTGCCAGCAATGTCGTTCGTGATGCGGATCGCATCGCCGACCGCACAGTGACTCGCCTGGTGATCGCCAGCGATATTGTCGAATCGTACGATGCGATGGTGGTCGTGATTGGGCCGCAGTGGGCGGCGGGCGGCGCGCTCAACAACCCGAAGTTTCATGTGCGCATGGAAATCGAGGCGGCGCTGCGTCGCCCGGATATGGTGATCATTCCACTGCTGGTTGACGGGGCCACCCTCCCACGCCCAGAGGATCTGCCAGCCTCATTGCAGCCGCTGCTCGCACACAATGCGTTCCAACTCAACAGCCATGCCGCCGTCGCACCACAGGTGGCGCGCCTCATCAACCAGATCAAGCGCACACTCAACGTGCGCCGGGTACTTTGGCGGCGGCCTGTTGTCTTAGCCGTGATCGGCGTGCTGATCGCACTGCTGATCTTCAGCGGCGCGTTGATGATGAGCGGTTCGCAACTGCCCCTTGCGGCGAATGCACCGGGCATCTGCGGCGAGGTAGAACCCGCAGAACCCGATCATTACATGGTGCTGGTCGCCGATCTGGAGCCGATCCAGACGGAAGCGCGCGATGTCGCCCGGTTCATCGCCGACGATCTCCGCCAGAATCTGGAGGTCGCCGCCCCGTTTTCGCGGATCAACATCCGGCGCTGTCCAGCGGTGCTCACATCGACGGCAGACGCACAAGCTGCCGCTGAAGCCGTTGGGGCCAGCGTGATTGTGTGGGGCAACTACACCGAAGCCCTGATCGATGTAGCCGTTGAAATCGGCACATTGGCCGGGTTCCCGAACAACGAAATGCCGCGCGTGCTGCTGGAAGAGACCGTCAATGTGCGTATTCGCTTGCAAGATGAACGGCAGCAGTCGGTGGCGGTGCCGGCGCTCTCCGCGCTGACAGCTTTGCAAAACGCGGACGGCGATGGGTATGAGGTGGCCCGCTCGGTCACGGTGTTGGCCGCCTTAACGGGGGATCCCGGCGAAATTGTCGGCAGCAGCATCGCCGCGCAAGTGGTGCGGGCGCTCTGGTTTTTCGTCAACGATACCGAGACCACAATTGCGCACCTCGATGATGCCATTCAAGTGCGGGCCGGCAACCCGATCCTCTTCGCCTTTCGTGGGGCGGCCTATCACCGGGTGGGGCGCTTGGATGAAGCGCGGCGCGATTTGCAAACGGCGCAGCGGCTGGGCGAAAGCATGGGCCTGAGGCGGTGGGCGCTGCCCCACTTTCTGCTGGGCAACGACGCGCTCTTCCGCGATGACCTCGACACCGCGCTGGCGGAATATTCGCGCGTGATCGAACTGCGCCCGGACGATTGGTTTGGCTGGAATTATCGCGGGGCCATTCACTACCTGCGCGGCGAATTTGAGCCGGCCAATGCCGATTTGCTGCGCGCGATTGAATTGGGGCCAGATACCAACTTCCCCTTCCCGTTCGCCACACTGATCGCGCTGCGCGAAGGCCGCATCAGCGATGCACGTGCCCTCATGAACACCGTCATCACCGAGTTCCCCGACCCATCGTTCAGCAACCGCATGATCGATGCGCTCTATGGGCCAGATACGCCGCTCATCTGGGGGCTGGTCTTTTCGGCGTTCACCAATCAATTGCTCGGCCAGCATGATCAGGTCATTGCCGACACAACAGCATTGATCAACGTGAATGCCAGCTTGGCCGATGCACATCTGATGCAGGGGGTCGCCTACTGCAATCTGCGCGACTACGCCGCCGCCGAAATCGCCTACACCGCCGGGTTAGAGATCGAACCCGACTACCTGCTGATTGCGGCGCTGCGGGGGGAAACGCGCCGCGCACGGGGCGATCTGGTCAATGCGCTGGCCGATGCAGCGCGCGTCACTGCGGACGATGCCACCACCGCTGAGTTGATCGCGCTCGTCGAAGACCCCAATGCGAGCTGTGAGAATTTCTTCGATCTCGATTCGGAAAGCTCTTGAATCAGCGCCCGTTCGCAGGCTGGGGGCCTGAAAATCATCCCGATTTCACCAATATCATCAAACTCAGCAAGGCAATCACGGTATAATTCTCTCTAACGCCTATTCGGTTTTGGCGCACCAGGAAAAGGTCATTACACCATGCCCTCGATTCGTACTGAATGGCTTGTTACTGCGGCGGCTGTGGCTGTTTCTGCCGCCCTGGTTGTGTTGATCATTGCCATCAACCCGGTACCCCCCATTGAACTCACCATGTCCACGGGCGGGAGCAACGACATCACCACCGTATTCGCACAAGAATATCAAGACCTGTTGGCAGAAGAAGGTTTCACGCTGAATATTTTGGAGGGGGTCGGCAGTGCACTGACCGTCGAACGCCTTATCAGCGGCGAAGCGCAAGTTGGCATTGTCTCGACTGGCATCGTTGAGCCTGAACAGGCCGAAGTTCTGAATACGTTGGGCAGCCTCTATTTTGAACCCATTTGGGTTTTCTACCAGGCTGACCAAGAAGTCCGCTATATGTCGGATTTGCTGGGCAAACGCATCGGTGTAGGTGCGGTTGGGAGCGGCACCCGCCTGACGGCTTTGCGCTTACTGGAAGCCAATGGCATCACCCGCGACAACAGCGACATCGTCGAAAGCTCATTTGGTGACCTGCGCGCCGGGCTTGAGAGTGGGGAACTCGACGCTGGGTTCTACGTCACATCGCCGGACAATGAGGCGGTGGCGAGCTTCTTGCGCAGCGACACAGTCGCCCTACTCGATGTCCAACGCCCGGACGCCTATCGGAGCCTCTACCCCTACCTGACGACCGTGACGGTTGGTCAGGGGCTGGTTGACCTCCAAAACAACATCCCCCCCGAACCGATCACGGTGCTCGCAGGCGCGGCGAACCTCGTCGTGCGCAGCGATGTTCACCCGAATTTGGTGCGGCTGCTCTCGCGGACGATTGCCGAGGTGCATAGTTCAGCCGGGATGTTTGAGGATACGGGTCAGTTCCCGTCGGCTGCATTCACCGACTTGACGATCCATCCTGAAGCGCGGCGCTACCTGGCTGAAGGCGACACCTTTTTTGAAGCCAGCTTCCCATTTGTGTTTGCCAGCATCCTGGATCGGTTTATTATCGTTCTCATCCCGCTGATCCCGCTGCTGTACCCACTCATTCGCGGCCTGCCGCCCGTCTATAACATGGTCATCAACCGCCGCATCACTCGTTGGTACGGCATTCTCTATGAGATTGACCAAAAAGCCGATCAACTGCCTGCCGATCAGATCGATGTCGAGCTGAAACGGTTGGAAGATATTATGGATGCATTGAGCAAAAGCCCGCGCCCACCGTTGGGGCGTATGGGGGATTTTTACAACCTGCAACTGCACATTGACCTGGTATCCAAACGCTTGGAAACCCGACGCCAAACCCTGGCAGCCGCGCCAGCCTGACGCTCAAGTTCGCATCAATTGCCGCCTTCAGGCTGGATTCAGGCTGTACCAGACGAAAGAGTGCCGTCATCCGCCAGCCACACGACCCAGCATATGATGACGGCTTCCAGTCTAGGAGCTGCGCCATGACGACTTCCGACGCCCCCGTGCGGATCTTGGTGATTGACGACATCAAGAGCCAGTACGCGATGATCGCCGATTTTTTGTCGGCAACGCCGCTTTCGCAGGCCTATGTGGTCGATTGGTCGCCGACCGCCGATGCCACCCTGACAGCCATCGACACCGTCGAATACGATGTCTTCCTGGTTGACTACAACCTCGGCAGACAAAATGGCCTGGATCTGCTGCTGCACATCAAAACGCTGCGCCCTGATGCGGCGTATATCTTGATGACGGGCGAAGGCAGCCATGCGCTCGATCTGGAAGCGATGCGGGCGGGGGCCATTGATTACATCGACAAAACGGAGCTGAAACCCGCCGCGCTCGAACGCACCATCCGCTACGCCGTCAACCAACGGCGCGCCTTGATCAACGAACGCCAGCAGCGCCGTTTCGCAGAAGTGCTTCTCGATACCGTCGCAGCGCTGAACAGCACCCTCGATTCGGATGAGGTGCTGCGGCGGATTCTGACGAACATCGGCCAGGTGATCCCGAACGACGCCGCCAACATCATGCTCATTCAGGCCGGGGTCACCGAGATCATCGGCTTTCACAGCGACACCATCGCGCTCAGCGCCATTGACGAGCAATCGATGCACTTTTCGGTCGTCGAGACGCCGAGCTTCAGCCACATGATCGAGACGTGCGAACCGCTGTTAGTCGCTGATGTGCAAGCGGACCCAGCATGGGTGCCCACAACCTACTCAGACCGCCTGCGGGCTTACCTCGGGGTACCCATCGTCATCGGCGGCGAGGTGATTGGCTTCATCAACCTCGACAGTTTCCACCCAGATTTCTTTGTGGCGACACACGTGCAGCAGTTACAGATGTTCGCGCATCACGCGGCTATCGCCATTCAGAATTCGCGCGCTTACGAAAAAGCCCAGGAGCTGGCCGCACTCGAAGAGCGGCAGCGGCTAGCCCGCGACCTGCACGACGCGGTAAGCCAGACATTGTTCTCTGCAAACGTGATCGCCGAGTCGATGCCGTTGTTGTGGAATCAAGACCCGGAGAACGCGCTGACTTATCTGCCGAAATTGGGGCGGTTGACCAAAGGCGCGCTCGCCGAGATGCGTGCCCTGCTGCTGGAGTTGCGCCCCGCCGCGTTGGCAGAAACTGACCTCCAGCCGCTGTTACAACACCTGGTGAGCGCTTTCGAGAGCCGCACCGAAACCGAAATTCGGTTGATCTATGAAAGCGACACCACCGAACCCCTGCCGGTGGAAGTCAAGATTGCCCTCTATCGCATCGTGCAGGAGTCGCTCAACAACATCACAAAACATGCCAATGCGCGCAGCGCCGAGATCAGATTTGCACGTGCGGGGGCAGGCGCACAGTTGACCATCGCCGACGACGGACGCGGCTTCGACCCCGATAACATCCCCACCGATCATTTGGGGGTGCGCATGATGCGCGAACGCGCCGAGAAAATTGGGGCCAACTTACGCATCGAGAGCGCGGTAACCCAGGGAACCATAATCGCTGTGGGTTGGAATTCGGTATGATTCTGTGCGATGATTGATACACCCTGAATTTGGAGGAAGCGCAGAGGGCACAGGATGATACGTGTATTGATCGCGGATGATCATGAGATGGTGCGTCAAGGCTTGCTGGCCTTCCTCAATGCCGCCGATGATCTGGAACCCGTTGGCGAGGCCACCAATGGGCAGGAGGCCGCCGCGCTGTATGCGCAACTCCGGCCAGATGTGGTCTTGATCGATATGGTGATGCCGCATGTCAACGGCGTCGAAGGCATTAAAGCGATTCGGCAGCATGACCCCGACGCGCAGATCATCGCGCTGACCAGTTTTTCAGACAACCGCGAGCTGGTTCAAGCGGCGTTGCAGGCCGGTGCCAACGGCTATCTGTTTAAAGATGTCTCTGTGGCCGAACTCGCCCAGGCGATTCGACATGCATATGACGGTAAGCCAACCTTCGCGCCCGGCGCAACTAAGCTCCTGATTCAGGCCAGCACCCAGCCAAGCCGCCCCGCGTTCCACCTGACCGAGCGTGAACTGGATGTGTTGACGCTCATGGCCAAAGGCTTGAACAACCCACAAATCGCCGAGCAGTTGACGATTAGCCGCTCCACCGTCAAATTCCACGTCAGCAGCATCCTCGGCAAGCTCGGCGTCGAAAGCCGCACCGAAGCCGTCAGCATCGCCCACCAACATCACCTGGTCAGATGACCAGGCCAATTTACCTGGACACCCCGCGAGCGTAAGACTCTCCACCTGCCAGATGTGGCCAGGGGGCGTTTGTCGTACCCTGAAAGCGTACGTGAACGGAACGTACGGCACCACAACGAAGAGAAGGTGTGAAGGGTGAAACATCTGATGGCGAAAACTATTCTGATTATCGAGGATGATGTGTTGCTGCGCGGCGCGATTGCCGACATCCTCGACCTCCACGGTTATGAGACTCTTGAAGCGGCCACAGGCCTCGGCGGTATCCGCCTGTGCAACCAGAATGCGCCCGATCTGATCCTGTGTGATGTCAACCTGCCTGGGTTGACAGGGTACGACATCTTCACAATGATGCAAAACCGGCCAGAGACGGCCAAGATCCCGTTCATTTTTGTCACTGGGGTTGAAGCTGAACTCTCGCGGATGTACCAAGCCTACCCCAATATCCTTGGGGTGCTGCGCAAACCGTTTCCGATGCTCGAATTGGTGAACCGGATCGATAATTTTTTCGCTAAAGGCCTGGCGGAGCACAACGAGCAACCGCGCAAATACCGTCCGGGCCGTCGTTCCAATGGGGAAGAACAGAATGACACCGTACAACCCTGAGCACTACACAAAGCAGCCTCCCAAGATTCGCCGCATCGTCATTGTGGATGATCACGGGTTGATCCGCCAGGCTATGAAGGTCCTGCTGCCCAGCATTTTGCAGCCCGCGATGATCGTGGCTGAGGGGGCAGACGGCGCAGAAGCGGTCGGTTTATGCCAGGATTTTGCCCCAGATCTCGTGTTCATCGACATCAACATGCCGAAGCTGAACGGGGTGCAAGCCACGCGCGATATTCTGGCGCAGTTCCCACACATTCAGGTGGTGGGCCTCACCAGCTACGGCGAAACAGAAGCGATGGTGCAGCAGCTTCTAGAAGCCGGGGCCATCGGCTGTATTAGCAAGCAGGCCAATCTCAGCGAGATCGCTCAGAGATTTCGCCAGATCGGTCTGCTGCCTGCGGAGCCGCGGCGCGCACCCGCCGAAGCTTAGCGGTAAAAGATAGGATTGGTCGATGGACTGCCGTAAAACGGCGCGAGCAGGTCGAGTTCCGCCTCAGTGACCAACTCGATCTGCTCAGTTTCCTCGCCCACCAAGTCAGGAAAACGTGGCAGACGCGAACAATCAGCAGCGACAAAACGCCGGAACAGCCAACCGAACCCCGACTGAAACGGGATGCGGTACCAAAGTTCGTTTTGGGTCGTCCCGGCGATGTTGACCACTGCGCCGCTCTCTAGCCCGTCCACGATGGGATAGTCCAGCGCAGCGCCCTGGCGCAGCCGCAGCGGGAGTCCATCGGTGGTTGCGATGACTCCCTGGCAATCAATCGCAAGCGCAACCAACTGCGCGGCGTGCAGCGGCGGCTCTAACAGAATGGGGGTGCTGCCGTAGCGTGTTGCCACACCTGCGCCCGCGGGCACAGCGATCATCTCGTCGGCGGTCGTGACGGTCAGGCTGCCAGATGCACTGATGACCGCTTCGAGTTCGCCCGGCTGCGCCCAAACTGCGAACAACGCGCTGGGCGCGGTGACGTTGTGCCGGGCTGCTGCGAGTTGATAGGCCCAACGCGCTGGATCATCGCCGAACTGCTGCACCGCGATGCCGCTAAGCACCCCTTCGAGTATCACTTCATCATTGCGTGTTTGCGCAAACACCACCAGCTCATAGGTGCTGTCTGGCAGCAGCAGCAGCCGGTTAATCTGCTGAAAGGTGACGAACGCCCGCCCATTGCCAGTTGTGCGCACCCGATCTCCTGGCCCGATGGGTGCCACTGCCCCCGGCGGCAGCGCCAATTCCTCGCGCGTACCGCTGCGCAGCACCAACACCTCATCGGCCAATACCATCACAGCCGCCGCCAAATCCTGCGAGCGTGCTGGCGTGATCACTAACCCAAGCGCGATGACAGTGAGCACCGCGCCCAAAGCCACCCGGCTAAATACGTGCGTCGATGTCATCATCCATTTCAGTGTCCACTTGATCGTCCGGTTCATACGGAGCAAACCTCGGTAACGTGAAATAGAACGTGCTGCCTTCGCTTTCGATACTGGTAAAGCCGATGGTACCACCGTGCCCCTCGATCACCGACTTGGTGAGGCTCAGCCCCAACCCCGTCCCCTCGATGTGACTTGTGGCGGTGGACACAGCGCGGAAGAACTCGGAGAAGAGATCGGCTTGCGACTCAAGCGGGATGCCATACCCGGTATCTTCAACCGCGAAATGCAGGGTTGCGTCATCGGCGTTCAACCGCACAACGATGGTTCCCGCATCCGGCGTGTATTTGATGGCGTTACCTACAAGATTGGTGATCGCCTGAGACAACTGACCCGGATCACCCTGCACATGCAGATCGTCGGCCTGAAGTTCAAGGGTGAAGTGCTGCTGTTTGCGAATGACATCGGGCTGGTGGCTGCCGCAGACATCCCGCACCAGCAGACTCAGGTTGACCGGCTCAGCGGCGATCTTGCTAGAGCGCAGCCGCTCAAGGCTGAGAATATCATTGATGATATTGAGCATATCAACGCCCGCGCTCTGAATATACGAGAGATAGCGCTGGTTGGTCTCGGACAACCCACCATTCATGTCAATCAATTCGGCGTAGCCGCTGACGCGCGACAGCGGGTTCTTGAGATCGTGCGAGGCCAGGCGCAGCATCTTCGTTTTTAGCTTGCTGAGATCAACGAGTGCCGTCACATCCACCAGCACCACCGTCCACAAGCCATAGCCACGCAACGGGGCCGCCCCAATGCGCAGCGACACCGCGCCAATCGGGACATCATCGAAATGGAACGCCGCCCCAGACGCCAGGCCATCTTTGAAGCGCTTGAGCAGCAGCGGATCGTCGGCTTTGCGCAGCAACTCAAGCAGAGTAGATTGTGCTGAGTCGGGTTCGTCGAACAGCGGGGCCAGAGCATCGTTGCACTGTATGATCTGGCCGGCATCATCGCTGATCGCGATCCCGGCGGGCGATTCAGCGAACACTGAATCCAACAACGATTTCTGGCGTTGCAGCGCATAATACAGCGTCAGATTGTCGATGTGCGGCGCTAACTGCTGCGCGAATTCGGCCAGCAGTCGCTGGCTGGCACCGCTCAAGCGCCGGGGATGCGCAAGCAGCATCACGCCCTGCCGACGCCCTTGCCATTGAATGGGCACAAATGTATACGGATCGCGGCGAATGATCGTCGCGCTGTCGTCGGCGGCTGTCGGTGCCGATGCATCCGGCCACTGCCGCTGGGGGTCGTGTGTGAAGCGCCGGCACGAGTCCCCATCAAGGTGGAGGTCAAGCGCGGCTTGCGCGCCGGGCACAAGGCGCGCCAGGTCGGTGAGGATGTAGTCCGCGATCTGTTCAATGTGCAGCCGCTGTTCCGCCACATGCCGCAGGCTGTCCAGCAGAAATTCTTTGCGCTGGCGCAGTCGTGTCTCGCGGATGATGTCTGTGCCAATCGCCACCCCCAACGGCAAGATCAGGGCGAGCGACGTATCAAACAAATTGATCATCACGAGGGCGGTACTAAAGGTCGCCGAGGCGCTGAAGAACCAGACCAGCACCAACCCAAACGCCCACATCACCTTAATATACCAGCGCGGCAGCGCGTAAATTAGGCTGGCAGCCAGCGCCAACCCAACGATCAAGACGGCCTGCCAACTGTCCGGGAGGGTACTCACCGCGCGGTCTTGCAGCAAACTCTCAATCGCGTTGGCCTGAATCTCGATGCCAGCCATGAGGTCGCCGCGTGTTGATGCAGGCACCTGATACTGTTCCAGCAGCCCGGTCGTATTGATCAAACCAACCAACACGATCTTGCCAGCGAACTGGCTCAGATCGACCTGTTGGTCGATGATCGCGGCCAACGAGATCGTCGGGAAGGTGGCGGGCTGTTCAGTTGGTGGGCTGCTGGGGGGGCCAAAATAATTGAGCTGCCACAGCCCAAAGGCATCCACCGACAGCCGCCGCCCAGCCACCATCAGCGCGCCCGGCTCTGCTGTGAGCACCTGCGACGCTGCGCCTGCTGGAATCCGCAGATAGGCCAGGTAAGTCGCCAGGCTGAAGCTGAAGTGGTCATTGAAATCTGAGTCCGGCGGCGCTTCATCCAGCACCGTGATCAAGGAGGGCTGACGCCGGATCACGCCATCAATATCGGGGATGGTGTTGGCGTAACCGCGATAATAGAGCGCGGCAGCATCCGCTATTACCGGACTCAGCGATAGATCGGTGCTGAATTGCAAAGCGGCGAGATCGCCCTGCTCACGCATGGCCGCGACGCTGTTGATCCCCGCGTTCGCCAGCACGATCCGGGTGCCTGCTTCACGCAGCGCCGCAAGTGCATCGACCAGCAGCGCGTCGTCCGCCGCCTCACCGCTGAACAGCAGATCGATAGCGACGACGCGCGCGCCGCTGCCTGCCAGCGCATTCAGAAGATCAGCGTACACCCGACGTGGCCATTCGGCGGGCGCGCGTCCATACGCTGCCAGGCTGGCATCATCGATGGCGACAATAACAAGATTCCCACTGGTCGCTTGCTGCACGAAGTAAGTGTCATTAAGCCGCAGCCGCAGCGCCATGAAGAGGTTGCCGCGCCAAATCAACAGCAACACCCCGGCGAGCACCGCGCCAGCGATTAACATGGAGCGCAGCCGCGCCGATAGGCTCAGGAAACGGCTCCAGCGCATTGATGTTTGGGCAGGCAGCACTACTGCTGGGCTTCCGGCGTCGCTTCAGGGATGCCCAGGGTATCTGGGTCAATGGGATCGCCAACCTGACTGTAGAGCAGGGGGTCTTCGGTCACGCCGTCTTCGAAGACGCGCAGACCTGCACAGTCTGGAACGACCTCGGCAGTGGTGGACAGCACCCAACCGAACCCACTCCGATAATTGATGCGATACCAATCACCAGTTGTGTTGACACCGAAGAAGCGGAAAATCTCATCAGGCGCGATGGTGCCCACACGCGGCTGCTCCAGCGAAGGCCCCAGCCGGACATTCAGCCGCACATCATCAATCATGGTTACGCCCGCTTCACAGCCGTCCAATGCAGCGTCCAACTCGGCATAACTGGACGCGCGCACCACATCGCTAAGCGGGCGATTTCTATCGGAGCGAACGCCAAATTCGGCGGGCACCTCTGCGTTTTCGTCCTGCGCGCCAGCCGAGGCCATCCCTTCGCGCACCAGCATCCAACTGCGCCCGCCACCCGCGACGCGCACCGAGAAATTTGTCCCGCGCGCCGCCAATGTCATTGCCGGCGTTTCGACTTCATAGCTTGAATTGGCCCCCAGCACCCGGTTCAAACGATTGGCGGTTTCGCCAGCCACCAACTCAACGGTGACGCGGAAATCGTCGGATTCGGTTTGCAGCTCCAGAATACGATATTCGCTGTTGGGGCTGATGGTCGTGTCGGTGCCATCGGCAAAGAAAGTGATCCGCGCCTGCCCAGTGCCATCAGTGCGAATAACATCACCAACGCCGACAATCGCTTCGACGTTCACCACAATTGGGTTAACCGTGTTGGCGCGCTGCACCTCTACCCCAGCGTTGAGCACTTCCAGCGACGCTGCGAATTCATTTTGTGCCGCAGTGTAATTCGCGCCAAAGACGAGAATCACAGCCCATGCCAGCATCCACCTTTTTGTGCGCAATCGCTTGTCAATCGTCAATGACATGATCAGGCCTTCTCCAAGAAGCATCGCATGATGCACCCCCAAGCGGGGACGGTTCCGCTCACCAAAATAATGTGTTGCTCTCAAGTTCAGGTGTGAGATAAGCGCGCTCAGGGTGGGGGGGACCCCAGCCACCCTGATACACCAAGGCTTGAGATAGCCGCCACCCTAACCTACACCACCTTTATAATATCAGTGTGGAAGGTTGGCAAGCCAATTCGTTAACTCTACGTGGATGCCTCAGAGGATCATTGCGCGTCGATCAACGGGAGATGAAACCAAAACAACGCTCCCTCGCCCTCGCGCGAGTCTACGCCAATGCAGCCGTCATGGAGTTCGACCAACTGCTTGGAAAGCGCCAGCCCTAACCCAGCCCCCTCATAAGCGCTGGTGAGCGTCTCATCCAGCCGCTCAAAAGGGCGAAACAGCCGATACTGCTGCTCTGCTGGGACACCAATGCCGGTGTCTTCGACCTCCACACGCACGAACGGCCCGCTGCGTTTGACCCGCACCCACACCCGTCCCCCAGACGGTGTGAATTTGATGGCGTTGTTCAGCAAATTGGTTGTGATCTGGATGATCCGATGGCGATCACCCTGAATCAGTAGACTGTCGTCCAAATGCGCCTCGATGTGAAGATTGGCGTCGTTGGCCTGCGCTTCGACCATCTGCAAGCTGTCCGCAACCAGATCCGCCAACGGCCACTGCTCGAAGTTCACGACGATCTTACCGCGCTCAATCCGGCTCAGGTCGAGAATGTCGTTGACCATATTCAGCAAGTGTTTCCCGCTGACCAAAATATCCTGAACATATTCGGATTGGCGGGGTTCCAAACGCCCCACGGTTTGCATCGCCAGCACCTGAGCCATCCCCAGAATCGCGTTGAGTGGTGTACGCAGCTCGTGGCTCATGTTCGCCAGGAACATTGACTTGGCATGGCTAGCTGCTTCGGCGGCCACCTTCGCGTCGGAAAGCTCCTCACGGATACGTTTCCGCTCCGTGATGTCGCGCGAGACGCCGACCACTTGTTTCAGGTTGCCGACCTCATCGCGCACCGGGCTTAGGTGGGTTTCGACCCAAATGTATTCACCGGAAGCGACACGCAGGCGCATCTCAATTTGCGTCGTCTGTTTCACAGCAAGTTTATCGGGGTAGGCAGCATCCCAGCCAGCGTAATCATCAGGGTGGACAAACTCGCGGAAGTTGTGCGGCTTCAACGTGCTGAAATCGTGGCCGAGTGCGCGCTCCAATGATGGGCTGACGTAGATCAAGCCATCATCGAGATCATGCAGCGTGACAAAGTCCGACATATTTTCGGCCAGCAAGCGATACCGGCGCTCGCTTTCGCGCAGTGCGGCCTCCGAGCGCTTTTGCGGGGTGATGTCGCGGGCGCTGCCATAAAAACGCAGCGGCTGCCCTTGTGCATCGCGCACCAACCGCACCGAGGTCGCCACCCAGCACACCGAGCCATCCCGCGCAATGATGCGCACTTCTGTATTCAAATGCCCCTGCCTGAGGAGTAGTTCGCCGTAGCTGGGCAAACGCTCAAGCTCATGTGGGTGCAAAAGATCGGCCCATGCGGCAGTTTGCAACGTTTGTGTGTCATACCCACCCAACGTCCGGGCTGCGCCAACCCCCCATTCACACACCACCCCGGTTTCGGTGATCTGGTAGCTGAAGGCGTAATCTGAAGCAATCTCGGAGATCATGCGGTAGCGGGTTTCGCTGGCTTGCAACTTCGCTTTGATTTGCCGCAGCACGTTGATGCTGTGCTTGAGATTCTTGTTGGCGTTACGCAGCGCTGCGGTGCGCGCCTCCACCAAGTCGCCCAGGCGCGTTTGATGCCGCCGCAGCGCTTCCTCATAAATGCGGCGTTCGGTGATGTCCTGCATCACATCATAGACACAAATCGCCTGCGGATCGTCGAGCGTGGGCCGCGGCTTGGCGCGGTCATAAATCCAGCGGAC
>JAADYY010000348.1 GCA_010092805.1 Chloroflexota bacterium
CGGCACGGCTGGCGGCCAATTGGCGTATATCGTCCAGGGTGCTCACGCCACCAGACGCGATCACTTGCAGCCCTGTGGCCTGGGCCAACGCAATCGTCGCATCGAGATTGACGCCGGTCATCTGGCCGTCGCGACTCACGTCAGTGTAAAGCGCATGACGCACGCCGCGCTCGGCCAGCTTGATGCCGAGTTCGACCGGGGTGATGGCCGCTGTCTGCTGCCAGCCGTGTGTTGTGATCTGGCCGTCGCGGGCATCCAACGCCACACAGATCGCATCCGTGCCCCAGCGCTCAACAGCCTGCCCGACGATCTCTGGGGTGGTGAGCGCGACGGTTCCCAGCACAACGCGCCGCGCCCCACGATCAAACGCCACTGCGATGTCCTCAAGGCTGCGCAGGCCGCCGCCGAACTGCACCTTGACGTTCAGCGCCGCGACTTGCGCTAGAATTGCGCCGTTATCATTGGCCGCCGCGAACGCGCCATCGAGATTGACCATGTGCAGCCAGGATGCACCCGCCGCGATCCAACGGCGGGCCGTCTCGGCTGGAGCGCGGCTGAAGACGGTTTGCTGGGATGGATCGCCCTCGCGCAGCCGCACAACTTGCCCGCCGCGCAGATCGATGGCGGGGTAGATGATCATTGGGTCATCTCCAGGAAGTTCGCCAGCAAGCGCAGGCCGGTCGTCTGGCTCTTTTCCGGGTGAAACTGCACGCCATAAACGTTGTCGCGCGCGACTCCCGCCGTGAACGGAATGCCGTAGTCAACGTTGATCAGCGTGTCCTGAGGGTTCGCCGGGACGCAGTAGTAACTGTGGACGAAGTAGGCATAACTGCCCGGCTCGATTCCTTTCAGGATTGGTGACGGTCGGCAAGGCTCGAGTGCATTCCACCCCATATGCGGCACTTTGAACGCCAGATCTGCTGGGAAGCGGGTCACATAACCGGGCAGCAAGCCGAGGCCTGTGTGGTGGCCCAATTCGTCGCTGTGCTCAAACAAAAACTGCATCCCCAGGCAGATGCCCAGGTAGGGCACCCCAGCGCGGACGGCATCGCGAATTGGATCGACGAGGTTTTGGGCGGCGAGCTGCTGCATCCCCGCGCCAAACGCGCCAACGCCTGGCAGAATCAGTTTATTCGCGCCGCGCAGATCGTGCGGTTGGCGGACGACACGAATACTCTCCGCGCCCAGGTGCGTGAGCGCGTGCAGTACACTGCGCAGATTTCCGGCTCCGTAATCAATGACGGCGATCATTGCTGCTCCTTTTCGGCGTAAATCGATTAGGCGTCTCTGCTGTGAAACGATTTAATTGATCTTCGTCTATTTTTACACGCCTCGGCTGCGACGCGGCACGGAAATAAAAAATCCCCGCTGCGGCGCGGGGACTGTTTGGCAATGAACAAGCTGAAGATCGTGTGACGGTCCTCTCAGAGGCAAACCAACACCGCGCGGTGGCTATGTGATTGGCTGTGATGATGCTGCCGGAACACGTCAGACTCTCCCCAGAGAAGTGATTAGCGCGCAGTATAACGATAGGGGCGCGGCTTGTCAACGTTCCCGAAGCCGTTACAATACAGCGGCAGCGTTCGGTAGCAGGGCCTTACAGGGACGCGCAACGGCGAAAGGCATTTGCGTGATCGCACTACTCACCGATTTTGGTCTATCAGACGTTTACGTTGGCGTGATGAAGGGTGTGATTCTGGGAATCCACCCGACGGCACAGATCATTGACATCACGCATGATATTCAGGCGCAAAATGTGCGGCTGGCGGCTTTGGCTTTACGAGACAGCGCGCGCTATTTCGCTGCTGGGACGATCTTTGTGGTGGTCGTCGATCCGGGTGTGGGTGGGGAGCGCCGCCCAATCGCTGCGCAGTCAGGGGATTATGTATTCGTTGCGCCAGATAATGGCGTGCTCAGTTATGCCATCGAAGATCTGGCTGCCGCGACGCTTGTCGAGCTGACGAGCACCCAACATCGCCTAGAGCCGGTGAGCTACACCTTTCATGGCCGTGACATCTTCGCACCAGCGGCGGCGCATCTGGCGGCGGGTGTGCCCATCGATC
Organism: Chloroflexota bacterium; assembly: GCA_010092805.1. Classification (GTDB taxonomy): domain Bacteria; phylum Chloroflexota; class Anaerolineae; order Aggregatilineales; family Phototrophicaceae; genus Flexifilum. The sequence goes on from JAADYY010000348.1 coordinate 2,064, forward strand.
AGTTGGGGCCGCGCGCGGCTGATCCTGTGGTGCTGCCGCAGCCGACGCTGACCGTTGCGGCGGGCCGGCTGGTTGGCGAGGTCGTACAGATCGATCATTTCGGCAACATCGTGACAAGCATTGGCCCGCTGCGTTGGACCAAACCCGATGAGGCGATCTATTTGCGAATTGGCAGTGAACACGGGCTGGGCGTGCCGATCTCAGCCACCGATGCGCAGATCACAATCGATGGGCAGACGATCAACGGGATCATCCGAGCCTATGGCGCGGTTGCGCGCGGTACGCTGCTGGCGACGATTGGCAGCAGCGGTTATCTCGAAGTGGCGATCAATCAAGGGGGTGCGGCGGCGCGCCTCGATGCAGCCATCGGCGACATGGTCGAGTTATACACAGGTGTAAACTGATGCAGCAGTTCGTGATCGAGGGCGGCTATCCACTTTCTGGTGAGGTGACCCCCAGCGGCAGCAAGAATGCCGCACTCAAGATGCTGGCGGCGTGCTTGCTGACTGACGCGCCTGTGACTCTGGACAACATGCCGGATATTCTCGATGTGCGCACACTCATCCAGATCATGACGGAACTTGGTGTGGCGATTGAGTGGACTGCGCCGGATCAACTGCGGGTCCATGCGTGCGAGATCACATCAACGCAGGTCGATCCGCAATTGGCGGGTAAGCTGCGCTCCAGCATTGTGCTGGCCGGGCCGCTGTTGGCGCGCTGCGGTCGCGTTGATTTGCCAGTGCCCGGCGGCGATGCGATTGGCGAGCGGCGTTTGGATATGCACGCCTTCGCGCTGCGCCAACTGGGCGCACAGATCACATTTGATGGCGGTGTCTTCAAGATGCGCGCGGAGCGGTTGAATGGTGCCGATATTCTGCTGGCGGAGGCGAGCGTCACCGCGACCGAGAACGCGATCATGGCGGCGGTGTTAGCGC
>JAADYY010000055.1 GCA_010092805.1 Chloroflexota bacterium
GAATGAATGTCTGGGGGGGTATGGTGGGCAGCCGGGGGCGTGCCAACCCGCTTACGGCGAAGATTCGATGCCCACACATCAGGTGCAGCTCAGCCCATACGAGATCGAAGTCACCGAAGTCACCTATCAGCAGTTCCTGGCGTTTATGAACATCTTGGGGCCGGGCAGCCACCGCAACGGCTGCGGCGGTCAGCCGTGTTTGCAGACCTTTACCGAGTCGGATACCAGCAACATCACGCTGACAACTACTTATGTTGTCCCCAGCGTCATCAGCAACCACCCGGCCAACAACGTCACGTGGCATGGCGCACAGGCCTACTGCCAGGCCCTGGGCCGCCGCCTGCCCACCGAGGCCGAATGGGAATTTGCCGCGCGCGGCACCGACAGGCGCGTTTATCCCTGGGGCAATCTCTGGGAGGCGACGCGGGCCAACACCAATCGGCGGCTCGATGCCCAGGAAGGCACCGAACCCGTCGATGCCTACCCAGACGGCATCAGCCCGTTCGGGTTGTTCAACATGGCGGGGAACGTGGCGGAATGGGTGCAGGATTGGTACAGCCCCGTCTACTACAATCAGCAAGTCAGCGGCGGCGTCGCGCCCGTTGACCCAACCGGGCCGGCGGTGGGCCAGGAGAAGGTGGTGCGCGGCGGCTCGTGGGATGCGGTGCCGTTCTTCGCACGGACGATGCACCGCCAGGTACACGAACCGAACGACCCCGAAGCGTGGATCGGCTTCCGCTGCGCCGCTGATCCGCAAGCTGCACAGCAGCCCGTGCAAGCGCTGCCCGTCGTGCAGCCCACCATTGACCTGAACGCCATTGGCGCGGGCGTGCCCGGCGGCACCGATGAAGAAACCACCGCCAACAGCCAACCGACGCTCCCGCCCCCGCCCACGCTCGCCCCCACAAGCACCTTGAGCCAACCGTTGGCGACGCTGGAACCCGGCGGCTGATTCAGATCAACCACGCAAGTCGTCGGCGCACGCTGGGGCGGCCTCGTGTCGTCCCAGCCACCGCATCGCCTAGCGCGCGTCGTCGCTGTTATTGCTATTGCTGTTGTGCGGTGGGGTGATCGGTTGGGCTTTGGTCGGGTACAGGCCGACCAGCAGGCGGTACTGCTCCACGCCTGGGCTGTCGGTGCCGCCCTTCAATGCCTCAAACTCGCGGATCAGCGCTTCCAGGCGGTCGAAGAACTGCTCCGCCTGCGCTGGGGACAGCCGCGTGAACGCGCGCCGCAGCAGAATTTTGTGATGTTTGGGCGCGTCGTCCGCCATGTCGATGAGGCCGTGTGCCACCCCGCGATGGATATCCTGCCGCACCGGTTCCAGGATGGCGTTCAACGCCTCATCCAGATGATCATCAGCGTCGCGCTGGCCTGGGATCAGCAAAGAACGGCGAATATCGAAGTTGCGGGCCGTCGCCCGGTAGTGCTTCTCGATAATCCCGGAGATGATGCGCGTTTCGGTCACGCGGATGAGTTGGTGCTCATCGAGCAGGTTGATGTGATAGTAGAGCTTGGTGGGTGCCAAGTCCAGCTCGGCAGCAATCTGCTTGACGGTCTTGGCACCGTCAAGCAGGCTCTCTAATATTTGCTGCCTGAGGGGGTCTGAAAAGACCTTAAGGGTTTCTAGCGTGGTTATAACGAATTGTTCGGCTGGTTCGAATGACCCCGACTCAGGGTTGGCGTCGTCCATGCCTTGCTGACCGTCTCTGTTTTAGGAAGCGCGAATGCCCCCATTATAGACGGTCTCGCCGTTTTCGCCAGCTTCCTGGCCGGAGATGCGCACCAGACGCGCCCCCACGACCATCAGGTTACGGCCCACCCACCCCAGTGCTGGGCGGCCCTTGCGCTGAAATTGGATGGCTTCACGCGCCAGGCGATCCTGCTCCGCCTGCTTGATCAGTTCCTGCTGGTACTTCACTTGAGTATCGAGATCCCACAAGTACACGACGTTGGCTCCTTCAGGGTTTCTTTACGAAGTATTCGGCAGTGATGGGCCGAAATCCATGCGTTGTTGATTGGCTTATCCAATTAGCACAATCACGTAGGTACTCATGTTGTGCATTTGCCTTAAGTTTATGGCAGTTGTCATGTTCTGTCAAGCAGAATTTTGAACATTTAAAATAATTACAAAAATATCCATTGCAGGTTTTTGGTGTTTTTAAAGGGTCATAAAAGGCAGTTTGGTTTTAAATTGTGCTCATGAAGTATAACTTAATTCTTCTTGAAAAGGCGATGAACTCTCAATTGACCTGTGTACAACGTGAGTTTTGTCATCTCCACCGCCTGATGGTATCGTTTGCGCGCAAAGTGCCGACGTATCGGCAATACAGCAGGAGGCAAATACGATGGACTATACGCGGTTGGGCAAAACCGGGATGCAGGTCTCGCGGCTGTGCTTGGGCTGCATGACCTACGGCACCCCCACCTGGCGCGATTGGATTTTGGACGAAGACGCCAGCCGTCCGTTTTACCAGCGCGCCATCGAAGCGGGCATCAATTTTTTCGACACGGCCAATATGTACTCGCTGGGCGTCAGCGAGGAGATTTTAGGCCGCGCGATCCGCGAATACACCCGCCGCGACGAGGTTGTGATCGCAACGAAGGTCTTCTTCCCCATGAACGACCAGCCGAATCAGGGCGGGCTGTCGCGCAAGCACATCATGCAGGCGATTGATGACTCGCTGCGCCGCCTGAACATGGATTACGTCGATCTCTACCAGATCCACCGGTGGGATTACAACACACCCATTGAGGAAACGCTTGAGGCACTGCACGATGTTGTCAAGGCGGGCAAGGCGCGTTACATCGGTGCGTCGAGCATGTGGGCCTATCAGTTCGCCAAAGCGCTCTACATCGCTGATCAGCACGGCTGGACGCGCTTTGCGTCGATGCAGAATCACTACAACCTTGTCTACCGCGAAGAAGAGCGCGAGATGATCCCGCTGTGCGTTGAGGAGGGTGTCGGCCTCATCCCCTGGAGTCCGCTGGCGCGCGGCTTTCTGGCAGGCAACCGCACCCGCGACCGCCGGGGCGAGACGCTGCGCTCACAAACCGATACGCTGGCGCACAACTTTTACCAGGACGATAACGATTTCGATGTGCTGGATCAGGTGACGGCATTGGCGGCGCAGCACGGCGTCAAGCCTGTGCAGATTGCGCTGGCGTGGATGCTGCACAAACCGGGCATCACCGCGCCGATCATCGGGGCGAGCAAGATGCCGCACCTTGAGGATGCGCTGGGCGCGCTCGACCTCACGCTGAGCGCCGCCGAGATCGCACAGCTTGAGACCCCCTACCGCCCACACACGATCAGCGGGCACTCGTGATCGAGCACCAGCCGCTCAGGCGCGGTCGCTGATGCGTGCCTGAGCGGTGCTGTCGGCAAAGGCGATCACCGCGCCGCCCACCTGCACACTGACCGGCTCGCCGTCGCTGTAAATGTGGGTGGTGGGCACACGCGCGGTGAGCAGCACGCCCGGATCAGATTCCAGCGCAACACCCACACGCTGATCATGGCCGTAGAATTCGCGCCACTGCACCCGCGCAGCGACGACCGCCGCTTGATTCGCCGGAGCATCGGCGGGGACGATGTGCAGCGCTTCCGGGCGAATGAGCACGCTCACCGGCCCAGAGGCGGCGGTCACCAATGGGAGGCGGCCCAGCGCCGTCTCGACGGTGGTGCTCGTCGCTGTGCCACTGACAAAGTTGGCTTCGCCGACGAACGACGCCACCCGCCGATTGACCGGGCGCGTGTACAAAGTCTGCGGGTCGGCGATTTGCACGACTTCGCCGTCGAGCATCACCGCGACGACATCGCCCAAACTGAGCGCCTCTTCCTGATCGTGGGTGACGAACACGCTGGTGATGCCCGTCTGCTTGAGGATGGCGCGGATTTCGGCGCGCACCTGCGCGCGCAGCGCTGCATCGAGGTTCGAGAACGGCTCGTCCAGCAAGAGGATCTCCGGCTGCGGCGCGATGGCCCGCGCGAGCGCGACCCGCTGCTGCTGCCCGCCAGAAAGCTGATGCGGCATCCGGTCGCCCAGATCCGCCAGCCCGACGAGATCGAGCATGGCCGCGGCGCGCGCCTGCCGCTCACGGGATGCCAGGCCGCGCAGCCCGAAGGTCACATTGTCGATCACGCTGAGGTGTGGGAACAGCGCGTAATCCTGAAACACCAGCCCCACGCGGCGCTGTTCCGGCGTCACCCACACCGACTCCCCGGCGACTTCGCGCCCGTTGAGCAGAATCGATCCGATGTCGGGGTTTTCTAGCCCGGCGATCAAGCGCAGGGTGGTCGATTTACCGCAGCCGCTCGGCCCCAACAGCACCAGCATCTGGCTGCGCGGCAGCGCCCAGGTGGCCGTATCGACAGCGACCAGCGCCCCATAGCGTTTGCTGACGCCCTTAAACTGTATCGCAGGCGGCGTCACGACGGCGCTGCTCCCCCACCAGCATCAACAACAGCACAGGCACCAGCCCCACCACCAAAATCGTCAGCGAAGGGATCGCAGCGGCTTCCCAGAAGGATTCGGCGGCCAGGAAATACGCCCACAGCGCCAGCGTATCCATCCCGAATGGGCGCAGCATCAGCGTGGCGGGCAGTTCCTTCATGACATCGACAAACACAAGGATCGCGCCCGCAGCCATCCCGGTGCGCACCATCGGCATGTGGATGCGCCGCAGCACCCGCGACGGTCGCGCGCCCAGGGTACGAGCCGCGCCTTCCATGTTGGGCGTCACTTTGTCCAGGCTCGCCTCGACGCTGTTGAAGCCGACGGCCATGAAGCGCACCACATACGCATAGATCAGGCCGGGCACCGCGCCGATCAGGACGAGGCCGGGCTGCACGCCAAACAACTGATCCGAGATGTCGTTGATCGCGGTGTTGAGCGGCGTCAGCCAGATGAGCACCCCGACCGCGACCACCGCGCCGGGCATCGCGTAGCCGAGCGTGACCAGCCGCGTGAGGCCGCGCGCGACGCGCCGTTCGCCCGTGATCGAGGTGCTGCGGACGCCGTGCGCCACAATCAGCCCCAGCCCGATCACGAAGCCCGCCGCCATCCCGGCCAGCGTCACCGAATTGACGACGTAATCGCCAAAGATGTTCTGCCACGCGCCCACACTCGGATCGTGCAGTTCCCCGATGGCCCAGGCGACCAACTGCGTCACCGGCAGCACAAACGCGATCCCCAGCAGAGTCATGCAGGCCCCAAACGCGCCCCACTGCTGCCAGCCGCGCAGCCGCAGCCGCTGCGGGCGACGGCGCGCCCCGCCCTGCTGATAATATTTCGCCTGGCCGCGCAGCGCCCGTTCCAGCAGCATGATCCCGAAGGCGACCAGCAGCAGCAGCGCCGCCAGTTCGGTCGCCGCCGCGCGATCCATGCGGCCTTCCCAGATGCGCACAACACCCTCACTGAGCGTCGGGTAGCCGAAGAAGCTGACCGTGCCGTAATCGGTCATCGCTTCCATCATCA
>JAADYY010000349.1 GCA_010092805.1 Chloroflexota bacterium
GGCCCACGTCGCGCCGCTGACGCCGCCGGGCGCGATCCAAACCGTGATCGATGTGGGCAGCGGGGCCGGGTTTCCGGGGCTGCCGCTGCGGGTCGCGTTTCCGGCGCTGCATGTCACGCTGCTGGAGGCGACCGGTAAGAAGGTCGCGTTTCTCCAGCATATGATCGATACGCTGGGCCTGGCGGGGGCGACGGCGCTGCATGGCCGCGCCGAGGAGGCCGCTCACCAGCCCGATCAGCGGGCGCGCTATGATCTGGTGGTGGCGCGGGCGGTGGCGCGGCTGCCCAGCCTGCTGGAATATCTGCTGCCGCTGGCGCGGGTCGGCGGGCTGTGCATCGCCATGAAGGGGCACACCGCCGCCGAAGAAGCGGCCAGCAGCCGGCGGGCGCTGAGCCTGTTGGGCGGCGAACTCGACCGCATCCAGCCGGTCCAACTCCCGGAGCGGGACGAACCGCATTACCTCGTCGTGATCAAGAAGACGGCGCAGACGCCGCGTAAGTATCCGCGCCGACCGGGCGTGCCCACCAGCAGCCCGCTCTAGCCACCGCTGCGGGCGCTTTCCGGCAGTTGCAGCCCACATTCGCTGCGCGTCGTCTCGCAGACAGCGATTTGCCCAGCCTCGCGGTAGCTGACGGTGAATGACGCCCCGCGCCAGAAGTACACCGTGTCGCTGGACCACCACGCCGCCAGATCATCGCAATCGACGGGTAGGCGGGGCCGCCCAGGGTAAGCGAGCGGGCGAAACGCGAGACACGTCCCCGGTTCGATGGCGCGCAGGTTCAGGCTGGGGAAGCCTTGCGCCCAGAACTCCGACCCCACCCGGCCATCGAAGCGCAGCGGCAGCAGGTTCAACGGCCCCTCCGAGACGTTGATCACATGGAAGGTGGTGTTATCCCAGCGCAGGAGCACATCAAGGCGGCCTGATTCCGGCGCATCTGCCGGGGGCGGCGTTGATGTCGGGACGGTTGCGGCCTCGGCGGTCGGCTGTTCAGATTCGGGCGACGGAAAGCGCGACGCGACCCCGGTCTGGACGGTTTGCACCAGGGTGACGACGTATTCGTCGGGCGGCGTGCTGCCGCTGAAGGCCACTTCGATCAGGTAAGTCAGGCTGCCGGGGGGCACCGTGAACGACCCACCGAGCATTTGCCGGCTGATGGAGCCAACGACGGTATTGGTCGCCGGGTCAACGAGGGTGACGATTGGCCCACCCACCAGCGAACTGCTCGTCACGCCCACCGCGAGCGCGGCATCCGGTTGGGCCTGGAAGGTGTAGCGTTGGCTGGGCACCGCGGCGCTCACCTGCCCGGCGACCGACGCGCCGACCGTCAGCGTCGTGTCGGTGATGCCTGCGGGCGCGGCAGCATCCGGCGTGATCGTGGGGGGCGGGGTAGCGGTGGGTGGGGGCTGAAGCGGCACGTCGCCAGCCAGCACGCTGAGCGTGAACGCCCCGGTCGAGCCGTCGATTCCCTGAATCTGCACGAAATACTGACCCGCCTCCGGGAGGGTGACGACCAGCCGTGTGGCCTGCTGGTTGGGGAGGCCGCCGCCCGTCTCGATCACGGTGTTACTGCCGTTGGCCGCCACCAGAATCACTGGCGTGAAGGTGGTCTCGGTGGTGGTCAGGTGTACGGTGATCACCTGGCCGGCTGCCACCTCGAAAAAATAACTGGGCGCGAGGTTCTCCGCCGTCACCGCCCCGGTGCGCGTCTCGCCGATGGCGATAATATCGACCGACTGCGCCCCGGCCAAGCCGACGATCAGGCCGCACAGCACCCCCACCCCACAGATCCACCGCATCCACCCATTCGCCCCGCGCTTTAGCTTGCCCAACTCACCCAACCTCGTCTCTGGCTGCTGCTGATTTATCTTGAGAGCCGATCAAACATCTAGTCTAACGCAATTTGCGCCCAGTTGATGCCCGATAATGTTGCAAGTTGGCAACCTGACGTTATGATCACCGACTATGCAACCGATCACGAACCATTCACCCATCCACTTGCAGCCGCTGCCGCCGTACAACTTCGCGCGCACCGTTACAGCATCCCGATTTTTGTACGTGCTCGGCAGCGCAGAAGGTGCCGCTTACCGTCGAGTCTTGCGGGTGGATGGTCAGCTTGTGCTGATCGAGTGCCGCAGCACTGGCTCGGTCGATCAGCCGGCGGTGACGGCAGCGCCGCTCGCAGCGACCGGGCCGGTCAGCGTTGAGGGGCTGCGCGAGTCGGTGGCGCGGCTGCTCAACATTGGCGCGGATGTGCGCCCGTTTTACGCCGTCGCCCGGCACGATCCGGCGTTGTGGCGTGTCGTCGGGCCGCTGTACGGCTTGCACACACTGCGCGCCGATAGTGTGTTCGAGTCGGTCGCGCTGACGATCATCGAACAGCAGATCGCGCTGAAGGCGGCGCAGGCAGGGGAGCGCTGGCTGTGCGCGTGGGGCGGCGCGCACATCACCCACGCGGGCGCGACCTATGTCGCCTTCCCCACAGCGGCGCAGATCGCGGCGGCGACCGTCGATGATCTGACGCCGCTCAAGATCACGTTTCGGCGGATGCAAGTCTTGATCGATGTGGCGCAGGTGGCGGCGGATCTCGAAGCGCTGCGCAATGAGTCGGCGGCAGATCTCTACACGGCGCTCGTCAAACTGAAAGGCGTCGGTCACTGGACGGCGGCCTGGGCGGTGACGCGCGCGTTTGGGCAGCC
>JAADYY010000350.1 GCA_010092805.1 Chloroflexota bacterium
GACTTCGGAATGTTAGCGGGGCGCATTCGCGCCGGGTCGGGCATGATCTGAATGTTGATGTCGGTCAGCGCCAGCAGCCTATCCAGCACATGGGCGATACTGTGCGCCTGGCCGCTGCAAACATTGTAAACATCGCCGGGCGCGCCCCGCTCCATGATCAGGTAGTAAGCGCGGGCGATGTCGCGCACATCCGTGAAATCGCGCTCCGCCGAAAGATCGCCGACCTGGATGAGCGGCGGCTGCTGCCCGGCCTCGATCTGCGCGATCTGTGTGGCGAAATCGGGCACCACGAAGCCGAGACTTTGCCCAGGGCCGAGGTGATTGAACGGGCGGGCGCGCAGAAGCGGCAGGCTGTGACTGCGGTGATATTGCAGGCCGAGCATATCCTGCGTCACTTTGCTGACGCTGTACGGACTCAGCGGGCAGAACGGCGTGTCTTCGGGTGTGGGATGGTCGGCGCGCTGATTGGTGCCGTAAATCTCGCCTGAGCTGACAATCAGGATGCGCGGTGCGATCTTCAGCGCCACGCAGGCCGTCAGCAGGTTGAGCTGCCCGCGTATGTTGTTTTCGAGTGTTTGCCAGGGGATATTGTAAGAATGCCCCACGCGCGCTTGCGCCGCCAGATGATAAATCTGTTCGGGTTGGACAGCGGCGATCACCCGATGGAGCGCTGCATCGTCACGCAGATCAACAGGGTGATAGTGGACATGCGTTTCGGTGTGAACTTCAGCATCGAGGTCTTGGCCGCCAAAAACCGTCCCGTGCACGTCGGCGTCAGGGGTTGTCTCCTGGAGATGACGCAGCAGATGACGGCCCACAAAGCCTTTCACCCCAGTGATCAAAATGCGCATACGCCGATTGTCCTGTCGGTCAAAGAATGCGAGTTTCTGACCGAATTATAACGAATCGGTTATGGAGCGCCACAGGCTCAAAAGAGCGGGAGCTGCTGGGGTGGCCTGTGCCCATCCAAGAGGATGTAGGGAACGACACGCTGCGGCGCGCGGATGCCGATAGCCCGCAGCTGCGCCAGGTCAGTGAGCGTACCCTGTTTGCGCGCGCGCAGAATCGCGGCGGCCCCACGCGGCCCAATCCCCGGAATGCGCAGCAGCTCCTCGCGGCTGGCTTTCATCACATCGAGCGGGTTGTGCTGAAGGTGTACATCGGCCCAGGCTTGTTTGGGATCGACATCAAGCCGCAAATTGCCATCATCGGCGAAGCTCATCTCCTCGACATCCCAGGCGTAATCGCGCAGCAGAAAGCTGGCCTGATACAAGCGGTGTTCCCGCAGCGGCGCGACCGCCGGCAGATGCTCGAACGGCGTATCCGCAATAGGGTGAAACGCCGAATAATATGCGCGCTGCAACCTCGCCTGCCGATACAACCGCTGGCTGAGCGACAGCAGCTCCAGGTCGGTATCGCCCACCGCGCCGACCACAAACTGCGTCACGATGCTGGGCCGCTGCCCCGGCGGCAGCGTCTGCCGAATCTGGTTGGCCCACTGAATGCGCTCGAGCAGGTCGCCGTCGAAGTCTTTCTTCGGGGCCAATGCCTGCACGCGCGCTTGGGTCGGCGCTTCCAGGTTGAGCGAGATGCGGTCGGCAAGCTGCATCGCCCGCGCAATCTGATCGTATTCCGAGCCGGGCATGATCTTCAGGTGCACATAGCCGGAGTAGGCGTAGCGCTTGCGGATAATCTCGACGGTATCAAGCATTTTATCCTGCGTCGTCACCCCGCCCTTGATGATCCCGGAGGAGAGAAACAGGCCATCGACCGCGCCCTTGTGCTGCAACCGATCAAACGCCCCAGCGAGATCATCGGGGCGAAAGGTCACGCGGTCGGTCTTGGCACGCCCCGCCCGAAACGGGCAGTAGTAGCAATCCTTCTCGCAGGCCGTCGTGACCATCGTCTTGAGCACCGGCTTCTTGCCGCGCGGCGTCGTCAGGTGCGTGATGCATTCGTCCAGGCTGCGCGATTGATAGCGTTTCGGCTCGCGGATCGGTCGTTCGGCCTGCGGACGATCACCAGCGGGTTCAAACAGGGTCACATCGCCCATGTGGGTGAGTTTATCGAGTGCGTCGGGGATGGTTCGGGTTTGCATCGGCTCAGCGGTCGATCAACTTTGAGCAGGGAGCGGCGCGAACAGATCGATCACGTTGCCGTCCGGGTCAGCGATTTGGGCGTAGCGCTGCCCCCAGAACGCATCAAATGGCGCTTTGTGCGCGGGATGCCCCAGTGCGGTCAATTTGTGGAAGGTGGCATCGACATCGGCAGGGGTATCGCACAAAAACGCGATGGCGATCCGGTGGCTGCCTGCGGGCGGCTGCCATTTCGAGTCGAAGCTGCGGATGATCTCGTGCGTATCCCAGGCGAGCCGCAGCCCCGAAGCGAGCGTGATCTCAACATGACCTTCCGTGTCCATCTCCGGCGGAATCTCCAGGCCCAACGCGCGATAGAACGCCAGCGATGCAGGCATGTTACGGACGATGATGCCGATCAAATCCAATTTGGGGTGCGCCACGATTTTTCCTCCACAGCGCTTGCTCAGGAAAAACTGAGTATAGCACAGGTGTTCTTAACAAGCAACCCGCAAACAGTGCCAGCGGCCACCCGTGCGCCGCTAAATGCCTACAAGGATCGCTGCGACCAGAGATTGTGATTAATCGCACAGATGATGCTGATTATCAGGGGGATGCGCCGCATCTGTGCAAGCGCTCAAGCGACGGGCACGATGCACTCCGGCGAATCGTTCGCCGCGCGGTTGACCGCTTTCGAGACTTCGTGCGCGGTCAGCGTGTCCGCCTGATACGGGATCAGCAGCGCCTGCACATCGCGGGTGCGCACTTCATCGGGCGTCAGCCACCGATCATAGTCGGCTGGATCGAGGATGACGGGCATCCGGTTGTGAATCGGTGCCATGAAGTCGTTGGCATCCGTCGTCAGAATCGTGAAGGTGCGGATCTCGTCACCTTCCGGGCTGTGCCACACCTCCCACAGCCCAGCGAAGGCGAAGACGCTGTCGTCTTTGGGATGGATGTACAGCGGCACCTTGTGAGTCTTGCCGTCGGCATCGTCGCGCTGTTGCCACTCATAAAAGCCCGTTGTGGGAATCAGGCAACGCCGCCGCTTGTACGCCGTCCTGAACGCTGGTTTTTCAGCGGCGGTTTCGGCACGCGCATTGATAAGCCGGTTGCCGATGCCCATCTCTTTGGCCCACGACGGAATCAGACCCCAACGGTAGAACGCCACCTGCTTGGGGTGCTCGTTGGTGATCACCGGGAGCTGCTGCGTTGGCGCGATGTTGTAACGCGGCTGAATATCTGGCGTCGTGTCGAGGTTGAACGCCTGCTGCACCGCCGAGCCATCAACGGCCAGCACGAAACGCCCGCACATGCTTACCGCCGCCGCCGCCGCTGGCGACTCGGGCGGCGCGTGGGTGTACGACCCATTTCGGCGATCTGACGCAGCATCGCCAGGGCAGCCAAAAACAGCCCGATCACCTCACCAGTCTGGACGCGGTTGGGCGTGCCATCATGATCGGTATCGTCTTCGACGGCGCGCGTGTAGAAATAGGCGGCCAGCAGCCCGAACATCCCGCCGCCAATAACCCCGACGATGTACGCCTGCGTTTTCCAGTTGGCGTTTTGCCCGGTGCGCTCGGCGATCTGGTTAGTCATGTGTCGTTTCTCCTGGTGATTGTGAATCAGGCGCTGCGTTTGGTGCCGCGGCCCGGTCTTCAGGACGGTCGAAGTGGCTGAACACCACCCGATCCACCACAGCGGTACGGGTATTGAAATTGATCGAAGCGCGGGCGAGCGAATGGCTCAGGTGCTGGGCGCGGGCCAGCAGCCCATCCGAGAGCCGCTCCAGGCCGCGCAGCGGACGGATCATGCCATCGTGTGCCCGGTTGACCCCGTAAGCGCCCAGCACGAGCGCCAGGTACAGCGGGAACAGGCAGATGGCCGCCGGGCACAGCAGCAACACGATGCTGAGGATGTCGGCAATCGGCGACTGGCGTCCCACCGTCAAAATGACCAGCAGCGCGATCACCGTCAGCCCCCCAATGAGGGCCAGCCCGCGATACAGCGGCCCATAAATATCGCGGCGGGTGAGGCGGCGGTGGGCGTCGAGGGCGTCTTCGTGTGGTTGTTCGGATGCCATAGCTCGCTCGCGTTGCATAGACTATAATGCAGCCAATCTTACCCATGTGCAGCGACTTCGACAATAGTCACCCACCCGTTGGCCGAACGATTGCTTGCGGGTGCGCGCAAATGATGGAGTTGAACCCATGACCGTGCAGCTCAACACGCACTGGCAGATAGCCGCCCCGGTCGCCGAAGCGCTCGGCGCTGGGCGTGCCGTCGTCGCACTCGAATCGACGCTGATCACGCATGGCCTGCCGCACCCCGCGAACATGGAGACGGCGCTCGCGATGGAAGCGGCGATTCGTGAGCAGGGGGCTGTCCCCGCCACGATTGCGGTGCTGGCGGGGCGGATCACGGTGGGGTTGAGCGCCGACGAAATCGAACACCTGGCGAGCCTGCCCCGTGAGCACGTGCGTAAATGCAGCCGCCGCGATCTGGCTGTGGCGGCAGGCTTGGGTGAATACGGCGCGACGACCGTCGCCGGCACAATGATCGCGGCGCACATGGCTGGAATTCGGATGTTTGCGACGGGTGGGATCGGCGGGGTGCATCGCGGCCAGCCGTTTGATGTCTCGGCGGATCTGATCGAGTTGGGAC